>JAYUXE010000563.1:0-10214 GCA_043753165.1 Archangiaceae bacterium
CGCATCGGCATCGGCGTCGGCCAGAGCAGCAGCGTTCGCCGCGTCCCGGGCAAGCGCATGGCCGAAGTCCTTCGCCACGGCGCCCAGGCGCTGGGCCGCCACGGCGACATCACCGAACGCGCGTACCTGCCCGTCGACGACGACCGCACCGACATTCCCGAACGCGCGTGGGCGAAGCGCGACCAGCTGGGCTCACTGGGCGGCGGCAATCATTTCTGCGAGATGCAGGTCGACGAAGCCGGCAAGGTCTGGGTGATGCTGCACACCGGCAGCCGCGGCTTCGGCTGGAACATCGCAAAGCAGTTCTTCGTGAGCGGCGCGAAGTTGCTGAACCTCGGCAAAAAGTCTGAGGACCACGTCTGGCTCGACGCCGAGTCGCCCATGGGCCGCGCGTACTGGAACCTTCACGCGATGGCCGCCAACTTCGCGATCGCGAACCGGCTGCTCATCGGCGAGGCCGTGTGCGAGGCGCTGGAAGAAGTCTTCGGCGGCAGCGCCAGCGTTTATTACGAGATTTCCCACAACCTGATTCAGAAGGAAGGCGGCCAGTTCATCGCGCGCAAAGGAGCGACCCGCGCCTTCCCCGCCGAACACCCCGCCCTCGAAGGCACGAAGTGGGAACACACGGGCCACCCGGTGCTGATTCCGGGCTCGATGGAGACAGGCTCGGCGATTCTCTTCGCGCGCGAAGGCGCCGCGCAATCGCTGTACTCGGTGAACCACGGCGCGGGCCGCCGCCTCTCGCGCACCGCCGCGAAGTCGAAGCTCTCGCAGCAGGACACCGATGCGCGCATGTCGAAGCTCGGCGTGGTGCTGAACACGAAAAAGACGCCGCTGGATGAATCCGGGCCTTGCTACAAAAACCTCGACGACGTTCTGGAGTCCGTCGAGACCGCGAAGCTCGCGCGCGTCGCACATCGCCTCACCCCGATTGCGTGCATCAAGGGCAACGACTGAGATGCTTTGGCCGTCGCCCGACGTGGTGGGTGGCCAAAAGACCAAGCCTCGAAGCAACTGTGGCCTGCGTGTCTACGTTGCGCACATGGAAACACACGCGCCCATCGGTCATTCGTTTCGATTCACACAACCGCCGGACGATTGATCGGACAATGGTTTTCAGCAGCGACTTCCTCCAGACCAAAAGGCAAAACCAAAATGGGACTCATCGGCGACATCGTCAATAAAGCAAAAACCTACGTCCCGAAAATCGAGCTGCCCAAGGTCAACCTTCCGAACCCGGTCGCGCTCGCCGAGAAAGCGGCGACGATGGTGAAGGACACCTTCCAGGCGGCGACGAAGCCGCTGGTCGAGCTCGCGTCCGTCATTCCGAACAAGGCGCCCGAAGCGCTGAAGGCCGTCACCAACGGCTTCTACAACGGCATCAACAAGGCGGCCGACAAGCTCGGCGGCGAGCTGAAAGAACACGGCAGCACGCTCGAGAAGGCTGGCAAGCTGCTGAGCCCCTTCCTTCCCATCGGCAAAGACATCGAGCTGCTCGGCAGGGGTGCGAAGGCGCTGGGCACGGGCATTGCTGACGCTCCGGAAAACGCGGTGGCGCTCAGCGGTGAAATTGCCCACCGCGCGACGAACATGGGCGAAGCCGCGATGGGCTTCCTCTCGGACGCGAAGAAGGCCGTCACCGAGAAGCTCAAAGAAGGCAGTGAAGTGCTCAACAAGGGCGTCGAGCTGCTCGAGCAGGGCGCGAAGGGCATCTACGCCGCCGGCAAAGAGTACGTGCAGGGTGTTGCGGACGCGGTCGACTACAAGACGAACATCGACAAGCTGGGCGAGGGCGACAAGTACAAGCTCGGCGTCGGCGCGTCGGGCAGCGTCGAAGGCGTCAAGCTGTACGGTAAGGGCAGCATCGAGGTCGAAAAGAAAGACGGCGGCTTCGTCGTCTCGGTCGACGGCGAGCTGGGCGGCGGCATCTACGGCGAAGTCGGCGGCAAGCTCGGCGCAAAGGTGAACGCGGAAGGCTCGGCGACCCTGGGCGTCGGCGGCAAGGTCGAGATGAAGTTCGCCACCGCGGAAGACGCGAAGAAGGCGACCGAGATTCTGCTGAAGCAGGCGGCGGCGTCTGCGGCGGCCAGCCAGCCGGGCGCGATGTCGATTCCGGGTCAGCTGGTGGGCGCGGCGATCGCTCCGTCGAAGGAAGAGCTCAACTTCCTCACCAAGAACGTCAGCGCGGTCGAGCTGCGGGGCAACGTCGCGGGCGAGCTCGCGGGCACCCTGGGCGTGAAGGACGTCGCAGGTGTCAACGCGGGCCTGAAGGCCAAGGGCGAAGTCACCGCGCGCCTCGAGTTCACCAATCCTCCGTCGGTCACCGTGAAGCAGACGCTGTCGGCCGAGCTCGCGGGCAGCGCGGGCCTGCGCCTCACCAACGGCAAAGAAGGCGCCGAAAACAACACGGGCGGCCTGCCCGGCGCGAACGGCAAAATCGAAGCGAAGGCGACCATCGAGCAGAAGTTCACGCTGCCGGCCGGCTTCGACAAGGCCGCGCTGATGAAGGACCCCGCCGGCTACGTGAAGGACGTCGCCAGCAAGGTCGTGAAGTCCGAGGAAGACAAAATCACCCTCGAGCTCGATGCGCAGGGCGGCGTGCTCGGCTCGGGCGGCGGCGCGAAGACGGAAGTCACGTTCAGCGGCAAGGCCGAAGAGCTTCGCAACAGCGGCTACCTCGAGAAGATGATGAAGGGCGACCTGCAGGGCGCGCTCACTGCGGTGGGCGACAAGGTCGAAGTCGCGGCGAAGGTCACGCCATACAAGACGCTGGGTGTCTCGCTGGCTCCGGGCGTCTCGCTGATGGGCTTCGGGGTGGGCGTCGAGCTCGAGGCCACCCGTCAGGACATGGCCGACCAGCCGCTCTACGAGTACAAAGGAAAGAACGCGACCGAGACCGCCAAGCGTCTTGCGCAGCTCTCGCAGCAGTACTCGCCCTACCTGCAGAACGGACCCGTTCTCATCCGCGGTTGAGCTGATTCACCGCGTCGCGCACCCGACGAAGGACGCCTCGGAAGCTCGGGGCGTCCTTCTCGTTTTTTTTAACGCCGAACGGGCGCGCCCTAGACCTTGAGTCCGGAAATCTCAGTCGTGAGGTCGCCCAACGCCGACACCTGATTCTTGCTCGCGGCCCGCATCGCGGTGAGCAAGACGGACGCAGGGTGTTCACCGGCCGAGATGAGGTGCTGGCCCAGCTGCATGCCGAGGCTCTTGCCACCGACCACCACCGCGGCCATTCCTTCACTCGTGTGCGGCGGCGTCTCGTTCGGGTCCTTCGCCTTGCCGAGCCCCGCTTCCATCAGGAACACGATGGCGGTGTGGTCGAGCAGCGAGCCGGTGACGTCGGGCGTCTCTTTGAGCTTCTTCGCCAGGCGGCCCACCTGCCTGGTGTGCCAGGCGATGACCTCGGCGACGCTCAAGTGGTTGCCCTGCCCGTGCGTCGCCTCGTGCATTGGCGGCACCGGCAGCGGCGAGTTGTCCCAGCTGCGGTACGTGATGCCGAGCGAGTTCGGCAGCCGGATGCCCGACATGCTCGACGTCAGCTCGAGCGAGACGATGCGGCTCAAGTCACACGCGAACGCCATGTGAATCAAGTCGACCAGCTGGCCCGCGCGCGCGTCTTCGTCGCCGTAGCCATTGGCTTCCACGGGGTCCGCGCCGGGCCGCATCGGCACCACGCACGTCGACGGCTGCTGCGGCGGCGGAATCAGATACTGGTTCACGCGGCCCTCGAGCGCGGCCACGTTCGCCAGGTGCTCGTCGAGCCGTGCGCGGTCTGTCTTTCCAAGCTGCGGCTTCAGCTGCGCGTATTGCGCCTGCACACGCTGCAGCACTTCCTTGCGGCGCAGCAGCTCGGGGTCGGGCGGAGGCGGCGGCTGGCCCGTCGTCGGCGGCGTGAAACCGGTGAAGAGTTGATCGAACGCGATGCGCGGCGACACCGTCGGGTCGTTGCGAATCGTGAACGGGTCGTACATCGGGTTCCGGTTTGGCCGCGGGCGGAACGAGATGTTGTCCACCGTGTAGCCGTTCGTGTACTCGGCCGCTTGCGCCCGGTAGACGAGCGACGGAATTCGCGTCGCCGACCCCAGCTGCTGCGAAAGCAACCAATCGGCCGAAGGTCCCCACGCCGAACGCGAGTACTGGCCGTGCGTCTCGCCGACGCCTGACACCGTCGGCCCCATCGTCTCGTAGTGAAAGCCCGACGAGCCGTAGCGCCGGCCCGGGCCTGTGCGCGGAATCCGCAGGTTCGAGATGACGGTGGTGTCGCCCTTCAGCCCCAACGCCTCCAATGGAGCCAGCCCTGTCTTCAACGCCGCCGTCAACGCGCCCGGGGCCACCGGCAGCACGTGCTCATCCGGCATGCCCGTCACCATGTTCCGGCCTTCGCCGCACGGGCCGACGCCGCAGTACACGAGCACGAAGCGCGCAGGCGATTGCGTCGTCTGCCCCATCGCGCGGCCGACCATCGCGTCCAGCAGTGGCAACCCGACCGCCGCCGAGGCGCCGCGCAGCAACGTTCGTCTCGACAGCCGCAGCGCTTTTTTCACGGGTCCTCCCGGCGCAGCGTGAAGCTCTCGTGCGTGACGTACGCGAGCAGCATCGCCTGCACGCTGTGCCCTTCGCCCAGCTGCGCAGCGAGCCACTTCACCGCGTCGTCGTCACCCGCCTGCGTCGTGCGGCCCGCGGCAAAGCGAACGAGGTGGGACGCCAGACAGCGGTCTACGCGCGCGTCGACGGCGATGCGATCAGCCAGACCCTTCGGGCCCGTGAATGGAGCCGACGGGTCGATGGCCCCCTTCCCCGCGATGACGCACTCGGGGCGGCCTTCGTCGTGCGTGCGGTAGCGGCCGAGGTGATCGAGGTTCTCGAGGCCGAACCCCAGGGGGTCCATCTGCGCGTGGCAGCTGGCGCAGGTCGCGTCCGAACGGTGCGCGGCGTAGCGATCGATTTTGCAGGCGTTGGGGTCGTTGGTTTTTGGCGGCGCATCGACGTCGACGTTCGCGGTCGGCAGCGCGATTTTCTGACACAGCAGGCGTTCGCGAATGAACTTGCCGCGGCGGGTGGGGCTGGTGTCACCGAACTTCGCTCCGGCGATGGCAAAGGTGCCGTGCGAGAGAATGCCGCGGCGGTCGGCCGTGCCGTACGGAAGCCAGGCGGCGGTCGCCGACGTCGCTCCGGTGAGGCCGTAGTGCGTGGCGAGCTCGCTGCCGATGAACGTGTCACTGCTCGAGAACAGGGTGCGGTAGTCGGCTGCACTGGCGAACGAACGATCCACCAGCGCATCGCTCTCGGCCCGCATCTGCGTCTCGAGATTTCCCGGGCTCATGCGCGAGTAGCCGAGCCACATCGCCGTGAAGCGCCGCTGCTGCGCAATTCCCGCCGGGCTCGCCATCAACCGCTGCGCCTGCGCCTTGCGACCTTCTGCCGTCGCCAGCGTCGCCGCCGCGTCCAGCAACGCTTCGTCGGGGTTCTGCCCGGTGAGGAACAGCGAGAGCCGCGTCGCCACTTCCACCGGCCGCAGCGCTTGCGCGTCACCCGCGACGCCACGCTCGACGCGGTAGAGAAATTCAGGATGCAGCACGAGCGTGCGGATCAGCATCTTCACTGCGCCGGTGAACGTGCCGCCTGACGTCGGGTGGTCGAGCAACGTCTTGAAACCATCGAGCTCTGCCGTCTCGAGCGGGCGGCGCAGCAGGCGCTTGCCGAGCCGCTGCGCGATCGCCTCGAAGCAAGCCGCATCATTCGCAACACACGGCGCCAATGCGGCCACCCGCGACGGCTGCGCGGCAACCCACTCGGAAATTTCGATGCCGATGGCTTCCGTCGCTTCGACCAGCCGCATCGACGGCGCCTGTTCCTGCACGTCGTTGTCGAACGGGGTGAGCGTGTCGTCGGGCAGCTGGTCGACCGCGACGGGCACGTCTGGTCCGAACACCGCCTTCAAGGTGTTGCGAAGCTCGGTGCGCGAGAGGCGTCTCGTGGTGGTGCGCTCGACGACGGGCGAACCGGTGACTTCGACGGGCGTCGGGCCTTCGACCGGCGTCTTTCCGGGAGGCGTGCGGATTTCGGCCGTGCACGCAATCAGTGTGAGGCTGCAGAGCATCCATCGACGCATAGGGGACCCCGACGTTCGCACAGCCGCATCGCGCGGCCAAACCACACACTCACACCACGGCGAAGAGGCGTTCCAACGTGCGGGTCACCTCGGCCATCGCCGAGGTGTCGCTGCCCTTCAACGCGGCCTGACCCTTCGCCAGCAGCGCGCGCACTTCGCCGACCACCGCCTCTGCTTCGGGGCCCGGGTTTTCCTGCGCGCTCTTTTCCAACAGGCGCGCGAGCTTCTCGGCCTTGTCGAGGATGCGGGGAAACGCGGTGAGCGCGAGCTTCTTGTCGCGGTCGCCCTGCTCGTTCGCGTACTTCGACTGCTCGGCCTGAAGCCTTTCGACCTCTGCCGGAGCGAGCGTCGTGCGCGCATCGATGCGCAGCGCCTCACCCATGCCCGTGGTCGTGTCGACCGCGCGCACCGACAGCGTGCCTTCGGCCGAAAGCTCGAAGGTGACTTCGATGGGCACGTCGCCACGGCGTTCGACGTGCAAGTCGGTGAGCGTCACCTCGCCGAGCTTCGTGCATTCGTTCGAGTAGTCGCTGTCGCCCTGGAACACCGACATGATTGCGACCGTCTGGCCGCTGCGCGCGGGAAGGAAAATCTCTTTTGCGACCGCGGGCACGGGCGTGTTCTTCGAGAGCAGCTTTCGTACGCCGCCGCCCAGGGTGCCGATGGAAAGCGTGTGGGTCGCGACGTCGATGAGCAGCGCAGCGCCCTGCTGGCGCGAGAGCTCGGCGGCGTGAACGGCTGCTCCGAGGGCGACGACTTCGTCGGGGTTCACGCCAGCGACTGGGTCGCGCCCGAACAAGTCGAGCACCAGCTTTCGCACCAGCGGCACGCGCGTCATCCCGCCGACGAGCATCACCGCGTCGATGCCCTTCGGGTTCACGTGCGCCTCTTCCATCACCCTGCGGCAGACGTCGATGCAGCGGCGGGTCAGCGGGTCGGCCAGGGCCTCGAAGAAGTCGCGCGTGAGCGCAGTGTCGAGCTGCACGTACCGGTTGGCGGTGTCGACGCTGTGGTCGCCCAGGTCGGCGACCGAGATGAACGCCTCGGCCTTCTCGGTGAGCGTTCGCTTCGCGCGTTCGGCGGCGTGCCGCAGGCGCTGCATCGAGACCCGGTCTTTCGCAGCGGCCTCGCGGATGCCTTCGGGAAGCTGGGCCAGCAGCCATTCGACGATGCGGTGGTCGAAGTCGTCGCCGCCCAGCTGTGGGTCGCCGCCCGACGCCTTCACTTCGAAGACACCGTTTTCGACCTCGAGGATGCTGACGTCGAACGTGCCGCCGCCGAGGTCGAACACCAGCGCGCGGCCTTCGAAGCTGTCGGTGAAGCCGTACGCGACGGCGGCGGCGGTGGGCTCGTTGATGATGCGCAGCACGTCGAGCCCCGCGATGCGGGCGGCCTCGCGCGTGGCGAACCGCTGCCCATCGTCGAAGTTCGCGGGCACGGTGATGACCGCTTTTTGAACGGGCACTCCGAAGTGGGCTTCGGCGTCGAGCTTGAGCTCGCCCAGCAGCATCGCCGACACCTGGGTCAGCGGCAGCGTGCGGCCGGCGACCTTGATGCGCACTTCTCCGCTGGGGCCCGAGATGAGCGGGTACGGCACGACGGCCTTGGCCGCGTTGGCGAGCTCGGCCGACCAGCGTTTGCCGATGAATCGTTTCGTCGCGGGGGCCACCCGGTCGGGGGCTTCGTCGCCCAGCACGCGCGCGGTCTCACCCGCGATGCGATCTCCGAGGCCGGTGAAGCCGATGATGGAAGGGGTGAGGCGGGCGCCGTGTCGGGATTGGATGAGAACGGGTTTGCCGTTTTCGACGGTTGCAACGGCGCTGTACGTGGTGCCCAGGTCGATGCCGATGACGGGTTCCATTTTCGAGGCAGAAGAAAGCACACCGTGGTACGCCGCGCGGCGAAATGGTCAATGTCTCCATCGCCCGTCGCTACGCCCGCGCCCTGCTCGACGCCTCTGGACCCGCCGCAGATCAGGTCCTCGCCGAGCTTCAGCAATTCGCCGCGATGCTCGAGTCGAGCCCGCAGCTGAACGACGTCATCAGCAACCCGGCCTACACCCGCGTTCAGCGCGAAGCCGTGCTCGAAGGGTTGATCAAAGCGCAGGGCGTCAACGTGGCGCTCGGGAACACGCTGCGCCTGCTCAACGACCGCAACCGCCTCGGCAACGTCCCCGACATCGCGCGCATCTACCGCGACCTCGTCGACGTGCGCATGGGACGCGTGCGCGGCAAGGTGACCAGCGCGACTCCGCTGGACGCGGCGCAGCTGAAGGCCGTCGAAGAATCGCTGCAGAAGCTGACCCAGCGCGACGTGCTGCTCGAGGCAACCGTCGACAAGTCGCTGCTGGGTGGAATGACGGCGCAGGTCGGCAGCGTCGTGTACGACGGCTCGCTGCGGAACCAGCTCGACCAGCTGGCGAGAAACCTCAGCCAGTAGCAGTTTTCTGAGGGCCGGCCGCGACGACAGCGGCCTGATTCCGGCGCGTTGCGGCAGGCGTGCCGATTGCTGTCGCCGCCTTTGCGATGCGAGCGATGGCTTTGATGGGAAGCGTGGTGCTGGTGGCGTGTGGCGCCGGGCCGGTGCCGCCCAACCCGCCGGTCGATGGCGGGTATGATCTCAACGACGTCTCCTTCCTCTTCCCCCTTCCCGACTGGAATGGGCGCGATGGGCTGTTGTCGATGGCGTCGGCGGGCGAACAGGGCGCGCTGCTGCCAAAGAAATTCTTCGACCAGGTGCCGAAGCTGCTGCCCGATGTCGCCGAGTCCACGGTCTACGAAAATTTGCGCGTCGTTTCGGCCCGCGTCGACCCGTGCTTCCCAGGCTCGACGCCGCCGGCGGCCCCTGTCTGTGTGAAGCAGGTTCGGCTGGTCGCGCAGCCGATGGTGGATGGCGGCGTGGCGGACGCGACGGTGCACCTCTTCTACGACCTCGATGATTCGCAGTTCGCCACCGTGCTCGAAGGCCTCGCGGCGCTGAAAGGCCAGGCGGGCGCGGCGACCACCGGCCAGCCGCTGGACATCCACCCGGTGATGAAGGCGCAGGGGCTCGACGGGCAGTACGCGCAGGCGTTGAAGGCGCTGGTGCTGAAGGTCTCGGGTGAGAAGACGATGAGCCGCGTCGCCTTCATGGCGCTCGTCACCGAGAACAACCGTTGGACCTTCGGAGCGTTCAATCGCGTCAACGCCGTGCTCGTGCCCGACGAGATTCCACGCACGAAGGGAAAAACGGTGCAGGGCGTGGTCGAGGGCGGCCAGGGCACCACGACACGCGCGGGTGAGCTGGTGCCGACGATTTTCGGCGATGACCTGACCACGCTGCTCGAAAGCTTCGAGCTCGTGTCCGCCGACGAAGGGACGTTGAAGCGCGCGCTGACCAGCGCGTTGCAGATTGAGCACCCCGCCCGCAGCAGCCCGAAGACGATCGACTGCGGCAGCTGTCATGTGGCCTCGCGCGCGCGCACGAACGCCGAACGCGTGCGGAACATCGTCACCACGTCCTGGGCCGATGCCTTCAACGACGCGCGGTTCGACCTGCGCCGTGTCGATGGGGCGAAGGAAGACCCGCGCGCGCTGCGGGCGTTCGGATACTTCGGGAAGTTGTCGGCGTTCTCGCAGCGCACCATCAACGAGAGTGCTGCAGTCGCGCTTCAGCTTTCGAAGTAGGTTTTCGCGCCATGCGCGCGCTCGCCCTGCTGCTTTCTGTCGTCTCTGTCTTCGGCTGCAAGAAACCTGAAACGCCTGAAGGGGCGTTCTGGTCGTGGTTCGCCGCGAATGAAGGGCGGCTCGCGAAAGAGGCCCGGAGTTCAGATCCACGTGGCGCGATGATGGAGATTTCGGGGCACTTGTCGGCGGTGAATCCGGCCGTGCTCGCAGAGCTCGGAATCGAGCCCGATGCGATGCACCCGCACTCGCTCGTCCTGACGGTGAACGGCGACACCCGGCAGTTCGCTTCGGTGAAAGCGATTGCCGCCGCAGCCCCGAAGGACTTGAAGCAGTGGAAGGTGGTCGCGTTCCGGCAGCGCCGGGACCCCGGCCAGTCGATTCAGCTCGGAAGCTATGAGGCGAAGGCCGACGACTTCTTCTTTCGCGAAACCGGA
>JAYUXE010000564.1:0-10180 GCA_043753165.1 Archangiaceae bacterium
CGGGCGGAGGCAGCTCGACCTGTCTGCTTGGAGACGGCGGCTCTGCGTGCGGCGTTGGCCGAACCTGCTGCAACAACGCCTGTGTGAACACAGCAAACAACCCGAAGAACTGCGGAGCCTGCGGCACCGAGTGCAGTGGAGCGACGCCCTACTGCGACGGCACCTGCCAGAGTGTCCCGTGCTCGCTGGACGGAGGCACGTGTGGGGCGATGGCGTGTTGCGGCTCGAATTGCTGCGGCGCAGGCCAGCTTTGTTGCAAGACCGAAGGTCCCCTGGCCGGACCTCCGACCTGCTTCTCACCCACCGCGGCTGAGCCGACCTGCCCGCAGGGCTGCGCGCCACTGTGCGCGAGCGACCGAAACATCAAACGGCAAATCGTCGCCGCCGATGAGCAGGCAGTGCTGGATGCAGTCTCGACGATGCCAATCTCTTCCTGGTCGTACCAATCCGGGGACGAAAAAGTCCGACACCTGGGTCCCATGGCTCAGGATTTTCATGCGGCCTTCGGGCTGGGTACCACCGACCTGGGCTACGACCCGGTCGACGCGCACGGCGTCGAGCTCGCGGCAATCAAGGCGCTCAACGCGCGCGTCCGGGAGCTCGAAGATCGATTGATGACGCTCGAAGCGCAGCGGGCCGAGACCCATCCCAAGCGCAAGTAGGTCGGGTGGGTCAATTCTGCGGTTCGGCTCAGCTGTTGGAAGAGGCCAACAGCGCCGCGGCCGGCCGCGCCTTTTGCTGCTCGTGCGCCAGGATCTCAGAAAACAACGCAATCTCGCGCACGCCACAGTCGCGAACCAGCGCGGCCGCCTCGGCGAATGCCGGCGACTCGACCTTCTGGTTCCGGCAGATGCGCGCGCACTTCGCCGCGAACTGCCGCCACGTGTCACCGATGTCCGTCAGCTGTTCCGAGAACGCGAGGTACTTCACGTCGTCCAGCACGGGCGCCGCCTGCTGCAGAAACGCCGCGAACAAATACCGGAAACCGGCGCCGCCGGTGCCGATCTCTTCCTGCATCCGCACCACGTTCGAGAGCTGGGTGAGGCTGTCCTGCGGGTCCGAATAAATCGCCGGCCACTTCTCCATCCGGTCGGCCAGCAGCCCAATCGCCTTGCCGCCGAACAGTGGAATCGGAATGCGCGCCATGCCCTTCGCCGTCTCGATGATGCCCGTGCGCACCGCTGATCGCAGCCGCGCCGGGTCCGCGACCGGCACCTCTTTCACGAAGTACAGCTTCCCCTTCGGCGCCAGAAAGCCCTTCGCGAACCTCGCCCGCGCCATCGACGGGGCCGTGCAGATCAACGGCACTTCGAGCACGGGATCGCTGACCGTCCACCCTTCTTCCGACTTCCCGAACACGACGAGGTTGTGCGCGTTGAACTGAAACCGGAAGCGCTTCGGCATGTGCGAGAGCCAGAAGACGTTCGTCTGCACGCCCACCGGGGTCCCGCCCGCGACCAGCTGCTCGAGCTCACGCGAGCCCTTCTCGACATCGCGGTAGGTGCGAATCTCGTACTTCACGCCGAGCCGCTGACACGTCTTTCGAAAGATGCCGCCGGGGGCCGAACGGAAATTCGTGTTGGGCGCGCCGAACACCGACTTCACCGGCAGGTGGATGAAGAAGAGCCCCGCCGCGATTCCGAAGGCCATCGGCTCGGTCAGCAGCAGACCGTGGTGGCTGATCAACGAGGCCGTGACGCCGCTTTCGCAATGTGCGGAATGGAAGTGCGTGAAAGGAAGGTCGGCCACGGTCAGAGGCCTCCTACCGCGAGCTCGGGGGCGTCGGGCAAGAGCCGCAGCTGCGCGGCGGGAATGTCGAGCTCCTTCGCGTACCGCTCGAGCACCGAAGCCGGGATTCCGCGAAACCCCGCCGGCTTCAGGTGCCACCACACGCGCCACCGCATCATCCCCATCTGCGCGGCGGCGAGGCCCAGGGTCCAGTGCTTCGCGGCCAGGTGGTACGCCAGCGGGCTCGCCTCGCCGCGCTTCGCCGCATCCCACGCCTGCTGAATCAGCCGGTCCTGGGTGCGCAGCGCAACGGTCGTCGCCGCCACTTCGTCTGCATACCCGCGCGTCGCCACCACCACGTACTGGCCCTTCTCGTCGAGCGCGTAGGCCGCCTTCGAACGGCCATCGAGAAAAGACTCATCCTGCGTGACGTCTTCCTTCTTCACTTCAGCGTCAGGTCACGGGTTGACGATGTTGAACTCGGTGCGCCGGTTCTCGGCCTTGCCCGCTTTGCTCATGTTCGAAGCAATCGGCTTCTCTTCGCCGTAGCCGACGGCCTGCATGCGCGCGGGGTCGACCTTGCGCTTGATCAGCGCGGCCATCACCGAGTTGGCGCGGTTTTGAGAGAGCTTCAGGTTCGCGACGTCAGAGCCGTCGCTGTCGGTGTGGCCTTCGACGCGGATGTTCTTGATCGTCGGGTTGTCCTGCATCGCCTGCGCGACCTCGTCGAGGATCTTCTCGCTCTCGGCGCCGACGATCTTCGCGCTGCCGGTGGCGAACTTGATCTGCTTCTTGATCTCGATGCGTTCCTTCGTGACCACCACCATCGTGTACTTCTTGGGGCAGCCCTTCTCTTCCTTCACGCCGAACTGATCAGGGCACGCGTCATCGCGGTCGACGACGCCGTCGCCGTCACGGTCTTTGTCCGGGCAGCCTTCGTTCTCTTTCGGGCCGGACTCCAGCGGGCACTTGTCCTTGTCGTCGGGCAGGCCGTCCTGGTCGTTGTCGAAGTCCGGGCAGCCGTCGTCGTCCTGAAAGCCGTCTTTGTCTTCGGCCTCGTTCGGGCACTTGTCCTTGTCGTCCGAAATGCCGTCGTTGTCCTTGTCGGTGACGGGACAGCCGATGTTCTGAATCGGGCCGGGGACGTTCGGGCACTTGTCCGCGCCGTCGAGCAGGCCGTCGTTGTCGTTGTCGACCTCGGGGCAGCCGTCTTCGTCTTCGAAGCCGTCTTTGTCTTCCGCCTGCTCGGGGCACCTGTCCTTGTCGTCGAGAATGCCGTCGCCGTCGCGATCGCCCACGGCGGCCACGGGGCAGCCCTGGTTGTCGGCGGGGCCCGGTGTGTTGGGGCAGCGGTCGTCCTTGTCGAGAACGCCGTCGCCATCCTTGTCGGTCTCTTCGATGCGAACGATCAGCTGCGGCTGTTCTTTGACGAGCACCTGCTTCGGCCCACAGTCCTTCGACAACAGCAGCGCCTTCTTCGCGGCAGCTTCGGCTTCCTTCAGGTGCTCAGCGGCGCGGAAAGACGTGCCTTCGTCGAGCTCACCCAGGGCGAACTCGAGGCTGGCTTCGGCGGTGGCGAGCTCGCGGGGAGCACAGCGCATCGCTCCACTGCGGCGCGCGCGTTCGAGGTCGACCTTGATGACGTCGGCGCTGGCGCGAACCTGCGCGCCGCTGACGCAGCCGGCCCCGAGAAGAAGAAAGGCGGCAACCCCAATGGAAAGAAGGTGCTTCAAGGCTCCGGGTCGTCCTTCCTCACGGCCTTCATCGCGACATCGCGGGCGGCGTTGGCGAACATCGAGGCCTTCGAGGCGTAGGTCACGGCCTGTTCGAAGTCGGCGTACCCCACTTCCTCCCGGGCCTTGTGCAGATAGAGGTTGGCGGCCGTCCATTCGTAGGGGGCCAGCTTGTCGGCTTGGGCGGTACGGGCGGCCTCGAGCTGAACGTCGGCGTCGAGAAGGTGGGAAGTCGACATCACCGGACCGCAGGCGGCCGTGGTGGCCAGCGCGAGCACAAGAAGAAGGCGGGGCATGAACGTGCGACAAGGTCGCACGAGGTCCCAGAGGGGTCAATTCATTGGTCGGCGGTCGTTTGCTCGCGAAGGCACCCTTCACTTAAGGTTTTGGGCATGTCTCCCCTTCATTCGAAACCCACCGGCAGCACGGCCTCGAAAGCCGGCGATCGGCCCCGCGCCCAGATTTCCTACGAAGGCGAAGACGAGTTCAGCGCGATGTCGTTGAACCCCGAGCGCCGCGCGAAGCCGACCCTGGACATCGAGCCCGACGCGCCCGGCGCGAGCAAAGAAGTGAAGATCGACGACCTCAAACCGAGAAAAAGCAGCCTTTTCGGCTTCGTTAAGGCGATCTTCGAGAAGTGAGCTCCTCCGAGAAGAAGTACAAGACCTTCGACGCGTTCTGGCCCTTCTACCTGGGCGAGCACAGCGTGCCCCTGACGCGCACGCTGCACTTCATCGGGACGACGATCGCGTTTCTGCTCATCGTGAGCGCGATTTGGACGATGACGTGGCAGCCCCTGATCGGAGCGCTTTTGTCTGGCTACTTCTGGGCCTGGGTCAGCCACTTCTTCGTCGAGAAGAACCGCCCCGCGACCTTCACGTACCCGGGCTACAGCTTCATCGCCGACTGGAAGATGTGGGCTTTCACGATCACCGGGAAGCTGAACGGTGAGCTGAAGCGCCTCAACATCACCCCGAAGTCGACGGTCGCGGAAGCAGCGGTCAAGGGTTAGAGCTTCTCTAAAGCTGTGGCCCTGGTCCTTCCCGGTTCATCCATCGGCCGCTACCTGGTCAAGCGCAAGCTCGCCGAAGGCGGCATGGCCGAGCTCTACCTGTGCACGGCGGTAGGCCCGGAAGGGTTCGAGAAAGAAGTCGTCATCAAGCGAATCAAAGAATTCCTCTCGAGCGACCAGGGCTTCATCGACATGTTCAAGGCCGAGGCGCGGCTTGCGTCGAGGCTGAACCACGCCAACGTCGTGCAGATCTTCGACTTCGACAAGCACGACAACGCGTGGTTCATCGCGATGGAATACGTGTACGGCGCGTCGCTGTGGGAACTGCGCCGCCGCTGCCGCGAGCTCGCGATGCCGTTTCCTCCGATTCTCGTCGCCGAGATTGGAGCCCAGACTGCACGGGGCCTGCACTACGCGCACACGCTGAGCGACAAGGGCAAGCCGCTGGCGCTGGTGCACCGCGACGTGACGCCGCACAACGTGCTGATCAGCTTCGATGGCGGCGTGAAGCTGACGGACTTCGGCATCGCGAAGGCCGGCACGAGCTTCACCGCGCCCGGAATGCTGAAGGGCAAGTTCGCGTACATGTCGCCCGAGCAGGCGCGGGGCGAGAAGGTCGACGCGCGCACCGACGTGTTCGCGCTGGGCATCACCCTGTGGGAGATGCTGACGGGCGGGCGGCTGTTCGAGGGCGACAGCGACATCGCGGTGCTGCGCGCGGTGCAGGAAAGTCTGATTGCCTCACCGGCGCGGCTGAATCCCGACGTGCCGGTCGAGCTTTCAGAGATTGTGTTGAAGGCATTGGCGCGGCCGGTGGCCGACCGCTTCCAGACCTCGCAAGAGCTCGAACGCGCGCTGGCGCACTTCGTCTTGAAGCACTCGTCGAGCCCGGACGACGCGAACGTGGGGCTCTTCCTGCGGCAGATGTTCCGCGACGAGCTCGAGGCGGCCGAGCGCGCGATGAGCAGTGACGCCGAGCCCGTGGTGACTCCGCAGCTGGAAGCCTCGCGGACGCCGGTCGTCGACGCGTATGCGTTCGGCGACACGAAGCAGCACGCGCGCCACCCTGAACAGTCGACGCAGCAGACGGCGACGCCGCTGCCGATCGATCGACCGAAGACCTCTCAGATGCCGGGCCTGCGCGTCGCCCCGCGCGTGGGGTTGCTGTTCAACGACGATCCGCTTGCGCGGCCCACCGAGAAGTTCGACCACGTCGTCGATGGCCACCCACCGCGCGTGCCGACGCAACCGCAGATCAAGAAGGTGTCGTCGCCCGACACGGTGCCGGTGCCGCGAGGGCTCGTCTTGCCGCCGCCGGCGGCCGACATCAGCCAGGAAATCAGCGGCACGCTCACCGAGCCGACGCCTCCGCCGCAGAAGTCGCTGCTGCCGTGGATCCTCGCCGCCTGCGTCTCGGTCGGTTTGATCGCGGGGCTCGGCATCGCGGTGCAGCAGTCGCGTTCGGGGAAGGAATCGGGGCCGCCTCCGGCAGTTCCGTTTCAGGCGCCGCCCGTCGTCGTCGCGGCCGCCGAGAAGCCGCCGCCGATTGCCGTCCAGCCCGTGCCGGCTCCGAATCCAGCGCCTGTGGCTGAGCCTGCGGCGGTGGTGGTCGCCGAAAAGCCACCCGAGCCCGCGCCGTTGCAGAAGGCGAAAGCCGCGAAGGGGACGCTGGCGATCGATGCGGTGCCCTATGGCACGGTGTTCGTGAACAACAAGAAGGCGGCAGACGTTGAAGGCCCGGGCGTCATCGCGCTGGCCCCCGGCACCTATGCAATTCGCATCGAGCACCCGAAGCGCATTCAGAACGAGACCATCGAGATCAAGTCGGGTCAGACGGTGACGCTGAAGTTCCGGCCGCTGCGTTAGAGCTACATGCGCTGCCACTTCGGAGCGAACGGCACCTTGCCCAGCGTCGGCGCCTCGATCGACATGATGTAGTCGGCGCGCCGGTTCTTGGCTTCGGCCGTCTCGTCCGCGGTTCCGACCAGCAGCGCTTCTTCCCCGTAGCCTTCGACGAAGGTCGCGATCTTGACGCCCCGCTTCCGCAGCCACGAAGCAATCGACCGCGCGCGGTTCAAGCTCAAGGTGCGGTTCGCGTCCGACTTGCCGACCGTGTCGGTGTGGCCGATGACGTACAGCTTCACCTCGGCGAGCTGACCAAACTTGTTCACCACGTCGGTAATCTGCACGTAGCTCTCGTCGAGCTTGTCCGCCTCTTCGCGGCTCACGTCCCACTTGCCCGAGGCGAAGCTCACTTCCTTGTGCGCGATGTCGATCTGCCACGGCGAGAACTCGACGCCCGTGAAGTACGCCTCGCTGTCCCACGCGGTCAGCGTCACCGTCATCACCTTCCCCTTCGCTTCAGGCCAGCCGACCGTCAGCGGGGTGTTCGCCGGCTCCTGGTTGAACGGAATTTCGCCGTTGAACGCGTACTTGCCGGTGTCCATCAGCACCTTCAGCTGCGCCTTCGCTGCCGGCCGGGACAAAGTGAACTTCACCGTTCGCTTCTCGAAGTCGATGTCGGCCTTGTCGGCCTTCATGTGCAGCGGGCCCCACAGCGACGCGTCGAACTGCAGCGCCATTTCCGAGGTCGTGCCGTTCGGCAGGTTGATGGTCAGCGCGCCCGTGTAGCTGAACTTCCCTTCCGGCTGCGGCAGCTCGACCACGCGCGTCTGCCCGACCTTGCCGCCGCCCTTCACCTCGATGTCCTTGCCGTCGCTGCGCTTCAGGTTGAGCCTGAAGCCCATGATCTTTTCCTGAATGTGAATGTTCACCGACGGGTTGCCCTTGCCCAGCTGCGCCCCCGAGGTGACCGAGACGTCGACGGCGTCGGCGAACGACACGAACGAGAAGCAGACCGCTGCCACGCTGAACCACCGAATCATGTCGAAGCTCCTCACAGTGCGCTGGCCTTCACCATCGGCAGCGCGATGCGCGTGATCCGCCGGTTGGTCTTGATCGAAAACGGAAGCTCGGAACGCGAGAGCAGATCGCCTTCGCTGACCCAATGCAGCTCGCCCGAGAACGGGTCGTACAGCTGCCAGGTGCGCTTGCCGCTGGACGTCGCGGTCTGAAGCATCAGCACCAGGCGCCGATGTTGCGCGAGCGCGGGCCCGAGCGCGACGGGCACCGGAATCCCACGCCCCACCGCCGCCGCCGCGGAAGCCAGGGCCGCCTCGAGGGTCAGCGTCGCGTCGTCGACGTCCTGCTCGCGGTAGGTCACGCCCAGCGCGCGTGCGGCGTCGTTCAGCAAATCTTCCATCAGCTTGTTCGCGACCGGCGGAGGCACCGCGGGAAGCGATGGAGCCGAGGGCTGCCGCGCGCGCGGGCTCGCATCGATGCTGCCGCCCAAATCGTTCAGGTCGACGCGCGCATGCCTGCCGCTTTCTTGAGTCGCCCGCGTCTCGAAGCCCAGCGGGCGGGCCTTCGACACCGTCTTCTCGCCAACGTCGTTCATGTCGAAGCTCGGGCGCGCGCGCACCCCCGAGTAGTTGCCGCTGACACCGAAGCTCTGTGCGGGGGGCACGTACGGCAAGGGCTCGGGCATCGGGTGCTCGCCGCTGATGTCGTCGGCCGGCGTCAGCGAATGGCCCTTGAGCTCGTACGCGTACAGCGGATCCGCCTCGGCGCGCAGCAACTGCACCACCGTGTAGCCCTCGGGCGCGTGCGCATCGAGCGTGCACGCGTCGAATGCCTGTTCATCGTCCAGGCCCCGCAGCTCGTCGGCGAACGCGTGCATCTCGGCCGGGCTGTGCCCCGCGGCCACCGCGCGTTGAAGGAGCTCGCGCTGCAGTTCCGACGCGGCGTCTTCCACCAATTCCTTGAACAGCGCGCGCGCCTTCGACGGCCACGCGTTGAGCTTTTCCTTCGCCTCTTCGCCCAGCGCATCCCACCCGCTCATCGGCTGCCCTTTGGCAGACGCTCGGAGGCGCGGCGCAAGGCAGCCACGACCGCCGCGGTGAGCGCGAGCCTTTCGAGGTGGCCGACGAGCAGAGAGACGTCGAACTCGGTCTTGAGCTTCGCGGCCCAGCGCACCAGCAGCGAAGCAAGGGCGGGCTGGGCGGCGAATCGACCGGCGGCCAGGGCCTTGAGCTGCTGCGAGGCTTCCGACACGCGCATCCCGGCGAGGCCGCGAAGGTTGGCGACACAGTCGTTCAGGTGCTTCTGCTGAATCTGGGCGAGGCGAAGGTCCGAAAGCTCTTCGAGCAGCAGTTCGCCGTTCAGCTCACGGTTCTGAAACGGCGCGGATGCGGCCATAGCCCCTGACCCGACGTCTTACTCCACTCGGATGCCGACGACGCAGATGCCCAGGCGGCCGGCCCATTTGAAGAGCACTTCGCCATCGAGCAGCATCGTCTTGCCGGCCTCGACAGCGAGCACGCTGGCGCCCGCCTCCCGCATCACCTCGAGGGTGACGGGGCCCACCGCCGGCAGGTCGAAGCGCAGGTCTTGCCCGGGCTTGGCGCGCTTCACGACGACAGACCCGGGGCCGCCCAGCCGCCCCGCCCGCCGAATCGCCTCGTCGGTGCCTTCGACCGCTTCGACCGCGAGCACCACCCCACCCTTCACCACCACCGTCTGCCCCACGTCGGCGCTGCCCAGCTGGCCCGCGACTTCTCGCCCGAGCGCGACGTCGGCTTCCTGTGCCAGCGTCAACGCGGGGCCGGCCAGGTGCCCTTCAATCGCGAGCACCTGCTTCACGTAGTCGGTGGCCGCAGCGATTCGCACGCCGCGCTTCTCGAAGTACGCGGCGACCGCGCGCAGCAGCTCGTCATCGCGAAGGGACCTCAGCGACGCGGCAATGCGCAACATCCCCGCGTCGGGTCGGGCCGAGGTGAGTGAGCGCGCGCGCCCGATGCCGCCGGCCATCACCGCTTCCGAGATGCCGCGCTTCTGAAACGCTTCGACGATCGCGTCGATCTGCCCGACCCTCACCCACGCCAGCGAATCGACCAGCGCCGACAGCGAAGGGTCCGTCTCGCCCGTGTGCGCCACTGCGTGAACGGTGTGCCCGGCTTCTCGCGCCGCCGAAGCGAAGAGCATCGGCAACCGGCCGCTGCCCGCGATCAGGCCCAGCGGCTTCGTCACCGCGTGAGTCCGCGTTTGCTGCTGCCGACGAAGTCGAGGAAGAACGCGATTTCCGGGTGCGCGCCGAACTCGGCCTTGATGCGCGACAGCGCCTCGTTGAGCCCCAGCTTGCTGCGGAAGAGCAGCTGGTAGCTCTCTTTGATGCGTTGAATCTGTTCGGCCGTGTAGCCGTGGCGCGTGAGGCCGACCGAGTTCAAACCCGCGAGCTCGGCGCGGTCGCCCTGCGCGGTGCAGTACGGGGGCACGTCCATCACGACCACAGAACCTGCGGCGATGAATGCGTGCTTTCCGATGCGCGTGAACTGGTGAACGCCCGCGAGGCCGCCCAGCACCACGAAGTCTCCGATCTCGACGTGGCCTGCGAGCGCGACGCTGTTGGCGAGCACGCAGCCGCTGCCGACGTGACAGTCGTGCGCGACGTGGCTGTACGCCATGAACAGGTTCTTGTTGCCGATGCGGGTCAGCCCGCCGCCGCCTTCCGTGCCCTTGTGCAGCGTGGCGAACTCGCGAACGAGGTTCTCGTCACCGAGCTCGAGCTTCGTGTCTTCGCCGGCGAACTTGAGGTCCTGCGGGTCGGCCCCGACGGAAGCGAACTGGTAGATGCGGTTCTTCTTGCCGA
>JAYUXE010000565.1:0-4552 GCA_043753165.1 Archangiaceae bacterium
AACTCGCCCGACAGGTCTTCCAGCTGAAGGTCGGACTCGATCGTGATGTCGTTCGCCGTGAAGTACCGCTGGCTCACGTACGCGCGCGGCACGAGCCTCGGGTTCTCGGACATGTCGGTGGGGTTGCCCCACTGCACCGCGGTGAGCGCCCCGTCTTCGAGCCGCCACACGCCGCAGTGCGCATTCAACGACTCCCCGGCGTTCGGCGCCTGCGCGTTGGGCTCGAAGTCCAGCGAGAACCTGCCCTCGTCGTCCGTCTTGCTCGTCGAGAACAGCTCGTCGTCCGTGTCGCTGTACCACTGCGGAGCGGCCTTCGCGGCCGGCACCTTCTGCTCACCCTGCGGCAGCGCCCGGACGACGAGCACCACCAGCGCCAGCGCGCCCAGCACCATCAGCCCGACCTTGAACCCCGACCACGTGCGATCCACCACCGACGGAGGGCTCACCTTCGCCAACGCCGTCGGCCGATCGGGCTGGGTGTCGCGATTGACCGCCAGGGTCGGAGCCGAAGCGCTGCCCGCGATGCACGCCTCGAGCAAAGTCCCGATGGCTGCCGCGCTCGCCGGCCGCTGCATCGGGTCCGTCTCGAGCATCGAGCAGATGAGCTCGTCGAGCCGTGGATCCAGCCCCTCGACCTTCGCCGAAGGGTTCTTGAACCGGCCGATGGGCAGCTCGCCCGTGAGCAGCTCGTAGAGCATCACGCCCAGCGAGAACAAATCGGCGCGGTGGTCGACGTACTTCGCGTCGCGCCGCTGCTCGGGCGCCATGTAGTTGACCGTGCCCATCGCGACCGCAGTTGCCGTGAGCTCGAGGTTCTTGTCGCTGCCCCGCATGCCCGCGAGGCCGAAGTCGGCCACCTTCACGTGGTTCCGCGCGTCGATGAGAATGTTCTCGGGCTTCAGGTCGCGGTGAACGATCTTCTGTTCGTGCGCGTAGTCGATCGCCCGGCAGATCTGGACCGCGAGCCGCAGCGCTTCCGCTGGTGCTGGCCGCCCCGCGTTCATCACGTCGCGCAGCGTCTTGCCGACGACGAGCTCCATCGCGAAGTAGTAGTGCTCGCCCGCAACGCCGCGATCGATGATCTGCGTGATGTTCGGGTGCGAGAGCGCCGCCAGCGCCGTCGCTTCCTTGTCGAACCGCGAAATGAATTCCTGGTCGCGCGCGAGCTTCGGCGGCAGCAGCTTCACCGCGACGATGCGATCGAGCGACACCTGCCGCGCCCGCCAAACCTCGCCCATGCCACCTTTGCCCAACAGCTCGATCAGCTCGTAGCCGGGGATCTGCACCGCGGCCTGGTGAACGAACGTGCCCTGGTCTTCTGCGGGGGTGGGGTTCTGTTTGCTCGGCGGTGAGATCGTCGGGCCCAGCGACGAGTCCTCAGAGGCCACCTTCACCGCAGGCTTTACGGCGACGTCCATGCGCCGCACTTCGAACTTGATCCCGCACGCGCAGGTCACCTTCTGACCCGAGACGTAGACGCTGGTGTCGTGAAGCCGCTGGCAGTTGGGGCAGCTCTGCGCCACCACCGACTGACGGGAAGGCCGCATGTCGACCGTCAGAGACCGGGAGCGGTGGTGCTCAACCCGACGATGCGCAGCGTGTTGACGCCCTTCTCTTTGCCCTTCACCTGCAGCATCGAGACGGGCTCGACCAGGAAGCCGGACCCTGCGCGGCGAACCGTGTGCTCCGTCGCCAGAATCTCGCCGCCCTTCGCGAGGCCGCACAGACGCGACGACGTGTTCACGCTGTCACCGATCGCGGTGAACTCGTGGCGTTCGTTGCTGCCCATGTAGCCGACGACCGCCGGGCCCGTGTTGACGCCGATGCCGACCTGAATCGGAGCGCGCCCAGATTCCATGCGCTGCTTGTTGATCAGGTTGACCTCTTGCTGCATCTCGAGCGCGGCCTTCAGCGCGCGCATCGCGTCGTCCGGGTGCGAGCTCGGAGGACCCCAGACCGCCATCACGCAGTCGCCGATGAACTTGTCGAGGTTGCCTTCGTTCTTGAAGATCACGTTCGCCATGCCGGTGAAGAACGTGTTCAGCATCGCGACCGTTTCCTGAGGACTGTCGGCCTCGGCCATCGACGTGAAGCCGCGGATGTCAGCAAACAGGCTGGTCACTTCAGCGAGGCGGCCGACGCGCAAGAGCTCGACCTGCCCCTTCACCACCATCTCGGCGACGGCAGGCGACAGGAAGCGCGAGAGCTCGGCGCGGGTCACGGCTTCGCGTTCGATCTTCCGCGTGAGATCCGAGTTCTCGAGCGCGATCGCGGCCTGCGAGGCGATGGCCGAGAGGATCTGGAGGTCTTTTTCCGAGAACGCGTTGGTGCGTTCGCGCGTGTCGCAGAAGAGGACCCCCTGCAGCACGCCCTTGGAAAGCAGCGGCACCGCCATCGCTGAACGAATGCCCTGCGCGACGATCGATTCGGACGAGCTGAACCGCGAGTCGAGAATCGCGTCGGCCGTCAGCACTGCGCTGCGGGTCTCGGCGACGCGCTTCAACACCGTGTCCGAAACCACGACCTCTTCCGCCGTCTCTTTGCGCCGCTTGATCGCCTGCGGCATCAGCTCGCCCTCTTCCGTCGCGAGGAAGACGACCGCGTTGTCGGCGGCCAGCAGCTGGAAGGCGACCCCCAGGATCTTGTCGAGCAGGCTTTTCAGATCGCGTTCCATGCCGACCATCCGATGGAACTCGTTCGCGATGCGCAGCTTCTCGTAGTCCTGCCGAAGCGCCTGCAGGTCGTTGAGCTGCTCGACCGGGCGGAACTCGTTGTCTTCCTTCTGCTCGACCTGCGCGAGGAAGGCCGGCATCGACTGCGCGCTGGCGACCACGGTGACGCCGGGTGAGGTCGACGGCGTCGCGTTGATGCCCGACGTCTCGCCCGAGTGGAAGACGAGGCGGCTGTTGCCGAGCGCAATCTCGTCGCCGTCGCGCAGCCGCAGCTCGCGGACCTTGCGGCCGTTGACGAAGGTGCCGTTCGACGAGCTCAAATCGCGCAGCAGAAACGTCGCGCCGACCCGTTCGATGCTCGCGTGCTCTTTCGACACTTCACGATCGACGAGCCGCAGCGTGTTGTTCGGGTGGCGGCCCAACGTCGTCTTCGTGCCCAGCGGAAACTCGCCGTGCTTTCCGTCGGCGAAACGGCCCGCCAGGCGCGGCCCCTTCACCTGCCCCGGAGCGAAAACCTGCCCCTGGCGCCCTGCGCCCACTTCATCGATCAGAGGAATCGGCGGCTGACTCACGACGGCCAAAGACCCTAGCAGACGATTTGCGAAATGGGAGCTTCAGCGAAACGTGCCCGCCAAACCGATTGACGGGTACAGCGTCACGCCCCCGAGGTTTCGTTCTTTGCCCATGATTCGCGGATTGACGAACGTGTTTCCGCCCGTCAGCTCGGCGTACACCGAGAGCTTGGGGAGGCCCGCGCGGATGCCGGCGGTCGCTCCGACGAAGTGCATGTTCACTTCCGACGGAATCTGAATCTTCTCTTCGACGCAGTTGCACGCTTCGGCGATCTCGAGCAGCCGCAATTCGACCGTCGTACGGCTGTAGACGTACTTGGGTGAGAAGTAGATGCCGAAGTACGGGTTGAAGTCGGCGCTGATGTACAGCGGCACTTCCACGTCCCACCGGTCGAAGTTGCCGAGCTTCACCTTCTCGAGCACCTCGGTGACGGGGTTGCTGAAGAAGTAGCGCGAGATGCCCAGGCCCACTGCGAAGTCGAAGCTCTTGCGGCCGCCCTGACCTTCGCCATCGCGATCCCCCAGGTGAACCAGCCGGTACTTCGCGTCGGCCCGCAGGGCATTGAGGCCGTAGCGCAGGCCCACGTCGAAGTTCTCGGCCACTCCGTAGCGGCCGTTGATTTCCCAGCTGGTCGAAGGGGGCAGCACGGCCAGCGCGAGCGCCGTGGTCAGCATCGCTTCCTGGTCTGCCTCGCTGACGGTGTAGTTCTCGCGGTTCTGCGCGGCCTCGATGCCTTTGCGCGCCTGCGTCACCCCGTGGCCCAGCGCGTTCGCGGCCTGGCCGGCGGGAATGTAGACGCCGACGGCCGCCCCGACGCGAATCTGGCCCGGCTGCAGCGTTCTGGCCGTTTGCAGCGTCGACAGGTTGGTCGCGCACCCCGTCGTCACCAGCACCAGCAGCAGCCCAAACCCGTTCGATCGATTCATGTCCAATGGGTTGCCGGGGCCGCCAAATCTGATCCCCCCGCGAGCGCTTTGGGGACTTCTGCTGTAAGGGAAGGCCAGCGTGCGAATCAAACAGCGGCCAGAAGACTTTTCAGTGAAGGAATCGTACCGGTACGACGAAGTCGAGACCGGGCGGTACCGCGTCTACATGATGGACAAGCAGAAGCTGTCGACCTTCGACGCCCTGACGCGGCTGCGCGAAAAGTTCGGCCTCAAGCCCGGCTCGATCAGCTACTGCGGCCTGAAGGACAAGCAGGGCCGCACCGAGCAGATCATCGCGGTCAAAGGCATCGACATCGATCTGCAGGACGAGGATCTGCGCCTCAAGTACCTGGGGCGCACCGACAAGGCCCTCTCGTCCAA
>JAYUXE010000566.1:0-4550 GCA_043753165.1 Archangiaceae bacterium
CTTCGGACGATGTACGAAAAGAGCCGCACCGAAGGCTTCGGCGCCGAGGTGAAGCGGCGAATTCTGCTCGGCACCTTCGCGCTCGCGTCCGGCTACTACGATGCCTACTACTTGAAGGCGCAGAAGGTCCGGACGCTGATCCAGCGCGACTTCTCGGCCGCGCTGGGCCAGTGCGACGCAATCATCAGCCCGACCTCGCCCGTGCCTCCATTCAAGCTCGGCGAAAAGTCCGAGCCGCTGCAGATGTACTTGATGGACGTGCTGACGTTGCCTGCCTCGCTCGCGGGAGTCCCCGGCCTCTCGGTGCCTTGCGGCTTCACTGCGAGCGGGCTGCCCATTGGCCTTCAGCTGCTCGGGCGGCCTTTCGAAGAGGCGCCGCTGCTGCGCATCGCGCGGGCGTGGGAAAGGGAACAACCGGTGGTGTCTGCTCCGCTGTGAAGGACGACGGTTTTCAGGGCGAACGCCCGGCAGCCGCGGTGCCGATGGATCCAGCGTCGGGGCAGAAGCTTCCGCTGCATGCCTTCGCACTGCTCGACACCGGCGACGCGTTCGACGTCCTTGCCGGCACGCCCCCGAAAGACGGCCGCGCGAAAGCGACCGCATACTTCGATGCAAAGGTGACCGTGAAGCCGCACGGCGCTTCGCCCGAGCTGGTGAAGGCGGTGAGGGACGAGGTCGTCGCGCAGCTGCTCGGCAACCTGCAGCTGATTGCGCGGCTCAACGCGGCCCGCCCCATCGAGGTCGACCTCATTCCTCCCGGCCGCACGATGGCCGCCGCGGGGTTTCCGAAAGCCGCGTCCGCCCGCGCCGCCGGCCTCTTCTGGGACCACCCGACCTGGCCGCGCGCCCGCATTGGCCTGCTGCAGACGTCGCTGAAGAACGAACGCGCGCTGGTCACCCACGAAATGGCGCACGCGATTCAGCGGCTGGCGTTCACCCAGGGTGAGCAGGACGCCATCTACCGCCTGATGTTGCCGACCTACCGGTACAGGTCCTGGGTCGACGAGGTCTTCGCCATCTACACCGAGCGCGAGTTCCTTCCCGGCTTCACCGAACGCGAAGGCCATGCGCCCGGCGTCTACGGACTTGCCCGGCAACGCTGGGACGAACGCCACGTCTTCACCCGCTTCGTGCGCAACCTCTACCACCCGCACAAACCGCTCGCCGGTTGACGATTTTCGAATCGTAAACCTCCAGCGAGTGGCTGAAGAATGCAGGGTTTTCTCCACACCCCATGTGGGTGCGACTCCGCAATCGCTGCGGGGTCGCAAGGGTTTCAACGGGAAAGGGCAGCATCGGCCCACGCATCTCGTTGAGACCTCGAGGAAAACAACTGGTCAACCGATTGCAGCCCGCGCGCGATGCTTCGAGCTCCGCGCGCCTGGTTTCCGATTCTGTTGTCCGTTCTCAGCTGTACTTCCCCGGCGCCGCACGCCGGCTCGCAGGCGCAGGCGCTGCAGTCGCTGCCCGCGGCGTCTTCGGGCGACTCGAATCGAGCGACCCTGAATGATCGCGCGTTCCGGGCGTGGCTGCAGAAGGCAGATCGATCGAACGTCGAGGGCGAATCACTGGCGACCGCGCGCGCGAAGACGATGCGGGCGCTGCTGCTCTCGGACCCGCGCACCGCCATCTCGTACGCGCTCAACCCCGTCGAACGCGCATCGCTGCCGGCGGAAATTGCCCGGCACATCGAACAGTGGCGCGACGGGCGCGGCATGCTTCACGTCATCGGCAGCACCGACGGCCCGCTGGAACGCTTCGTCACCTTCGACGGCGACCCCCGTTTCCTTCGCGCCGCGGTGTACGGGCGTCGCGAAGGGCAGGCGACGCGCGAGAACCTTCGCCTGCATGGCGTCGCGCTCGACGGGGTCATCGCGCTCACCGACAGCCCGCTGCGGAAGATGTTTCCTGGCGAAGTCGTCACGGGCCTGCCGATCGAAAACGGCAAGTGCCCCGTCTCGAAGAAGAACGCCGAAGAAGGCCTCGGGTACCACGGCGCCGATGCGCTGTACGGCTTCTGCATTCCGGGCCACGCCGACCAGACAGAACAGACGATGGCCGACGCCGAAGCTGCGCAGGGCAACGGAAGCTCGCTGGCGCCCGCGTCCATCTGGTCGGAAGGACCCAAGACGGTGCTCTTCATTCGCGTCGACTTCTCCGACAAGCCGGGCGACCCCGTCTCAGAGACTGCGGCCGAAACGCTGATCAACAACACCTGCAACGCGTTCTACGTCGCCAACTCGTACAACAAGACGACGATGACGACGACGGTGACGCCGACGCTGCGGATGACGAAGACCGCCGCTGACTACCTCGCCACCGACAACTACCTGCAGCTGCTTGGCGACGCGCGCGCCGCAGCGAAGACGGCCGGCTTCGACACCGCGGGCTACAACCTCGACATCGTCGGTTTCCCCGCGATGTTCGGCGGCTGGGCGGGCCGCGGCTACGTCGGCAGCAAGGGCACCTGGCTCAACGGCGACTTCTCGCTGCGCGTCACCGCCCACGAGCTCGGCCACAACTACGGCGTCAATCACGCCAACTTCTGGAACGCCGGCACCAGCATCATCGGCGCAGGCACCAACGTCGAATACGGCAACCCCTTCGACGTGATGGGCAACGGCGGCGGAATGGGCAACCACTTCAACGCCTGGTTCAAGCGCACCTTCGAGTGGGTGCTACCGGCCGAAGTGCAGACGGTCACCAGCAGCGGCACGTACCGCATCCAGGCAATCGAGCAGGCGGTGACCAGCGGGCTGCACGCGCTGAAAATTCCACGCGGCGGCGGGCGCGACTATTGGCTCGAGTTCCGCCCCGCAATTGGCAACGCAGGCGTGCAGAACGGCGCGTCCATCAACTTCGGGTACGCGTACAACACGGGCAGCCACCTGCTCGACATGACGCCCGACGGCGACACGACGAACTCGGCGCTCGTCATCGGCCGCACGTTCTCAGATCCACTCGCCGGCATTCACATGACGCCCATCGGGAAGTTTGCGACCACGCCTCCGGCGATTGACGTCGTCGTGAACCTCGGCGCTTTCCCCGGCAACAACGCGCCGGTGGTGACCCTGGCGGCGAGCCAGACGGCGGTGGCGCCGAACGCGACGGTCACGTTCACTGCGACGGCGTCGGACCCCGATGGCGACGCGCTCGCGTACGCGTGGGACTTCGACGACGACAGCTTCGGCCCCAACACGGCGAGCGTGATGAAGGCGCTGCCCACCGCGCGCGTCTACAACGTGCGGTGCACCGTCAGCGACATGAAGGGCAAGACGGCGACCGCGTCGATCGCGGTGACCGTTGGTGTTCCAACGACCTTCACGCTGGCGGGGATCATCAAGGACGGCAACGTTCCACTCGAAGGCGTGCGCGTCAGCGATGGCACACGCGACACGTTCACCGGCACCGACGGCAAGTACCTGCTCACGAACGTGCCCGCGGGCAGCTTCACCATCACCGCGATGAAGTTCGACTACGCGTTCGTGCGCGGCTTCGCGGCGCCTCTGGCTGTCTCGGCGAGCGCGACCGGCCTCGACTTCACGGGGACGCCGAAGGCTGGTTACAACGTGGTCGGCCAGGTGATGTCGGGCAGCGCGGGGGTCGTCGGCGTCGTCATCACCGATGGAAGCCGCACCGCGACCACCAACGCCTCGGGCAATTTCACGCTCACCACCGTCCCCAACGGCCGGTACACGCTCTCGGCCACGCTGCCCGGATGGCAGTTCGTGCCCAATGGCTTCACGAACCCCGTCGAGGTCTACGGCGGCAACGTCACCGCGAACTTCTACGCGACCGGCCAGTTCCTCAGTGGCCAGCTTCCCGGTTCCATCACCGCGACGCCGGTGGTCACCGACGGCCTTCGCACCGCGACGGTGAACAAGGCCGGCTCGACCTGGAGCTGGAGCATGAACGCCGTGCCCAACGGCCAATGGAACCTGATCGCGACGGCGCCTGGCGTGACGCTGGTGCCGTCGACGTTCACCAACCCGGTGACGATCGCGGGGATGTCGAAGAACAACCTCAATTTTCAAATCGCCGCGACGCCGGGCTTCCAGGTTTCGGGCACGGTGAAGACGGGTGGCACGCCGCTGCCCGGCGTCACCGTCAGCGACGGCACGCGCACCGCGGTGACGGACTCGTTGGGCAGGTACACGCTGGTCGGAGCTCCCGCCGGCACGTACACGCTCACGCCGACGGCCGCGGGCTACAGCTTCGTGCCGGCCACGCTGTCGGTGACGGTTACGAACGCGGACCTCACGGGCCGCGACTTCGTCACCACCGTCGTCAACCTGCCACCGACCGTCGCGACTGCCGCCAGCGCGAACCCGAACCCCGTGGTGACCGGCGCGACCACGGTTCTGAGCGTGGTAGGCGCCGACGACGGCGGGGCCGCCGGCCTCACCTACACCTGGGCCGTCAACGGCGGCGGCTACCCTGTCGTCTTCAGTGCCAATGGTACCAATGGCGCCAAGACCACCACCGTCACCTTCAGCGGCGCCGGCACGTACACCATCGAAGCGACCATCACGGATGCGGGTGGGCTGCTC
>JAYUXE010000567.1:0-1827 GCA_043753165.1 Archangiaceae bacterium
GGCGGGGCCGGGCGGAACTGATCCGATCGTTCGATCGCGATCGGCTTCACGCGGTACCAGTGCGGCGTGAGGAAGCCAGGCAAAATGATATTGCCCTGCGCGTCCTTGAACGGAATCGGCGTCCACCGCGTCGGGTCGACGATCGCGTCTGGCCGGTTCTGTGGACGATAGTAGGTGTAGTCCGAGTAGGGCTTGCCGTTGCTGCCGGGCTCGTCGCCCAGCTGGTTCGCGCCGTCGTGGTGGCGCCAGGAGATCACGGCTTCGGCGGCCGCGTTGCCGACGCCGAACGCGGTACTCGGGTCGGTGCCTGTAAAAGCAGGGTCCGCGCCCGCAGCCTTCGACTGCTCGAGGATCCAGTCTTTGTCTTCCGGGTACAGGTCGAGCAGCGCGCGCATCGCGGCCTGGGCGATCGCGAGCTCTTTGTTCTTCTGGGTGCGTTCCTTCGCGGGCCGGCGCAGCGTGGCGCCGAGGCGGGTGCCGTTCGCTTTCGGGTCGTATGCGGCCCAGGCGTCGTAGGCCGAGGTGAGCACCATCGACATCGCGCGGGCGAGGATGGTCGGCCGGGCGCCGAAGCGATCGACGTTGCGGGCGCTGGTCTCGAGGGTGAGCTCGACCCACCGGTACGCGACGGAGGGAGCGGGGTTCGGCGTGTCGTGCACCAGCCCGTCGGCCCCCAACACCAGCAGCAGACACCCGAAGGTCACCATGGCACGCGAACCTACCTCTGCCGGTGCTATAGCCAACGCCTGATGGTTCGTGCCGTGGTCACCTTCGCCCTCGCCGGTTTCCTCGCCCTCGCGAACAGCGGGCTGGCGTCGGGCCTGTGCGAGGACGCGTGTCCCGACGACGATGAACAGGGGCAGTGCGCTCCGGATTGCACCGACTGCGTGTGCTGCTCGCATGCGCCGCAGCCGGTTCAGCTCGCGGACGGCGTCGAGTCGACGGTCATCCCGGGTGGTGCCGTGCAGGTCGAGTGGATGGATCGCGCGCTGCCGTGGGTCGAGCCGCGTGAGATTCTTCACGTCCCGATAGTCGGCTCCGCGTAGCGGTTTTCTGGTTCGTCTTCCGCGTCGCGGACGACGTCCTTCCCTTCTCACGCGAGGTCCTTCGTGCCCACCCGCCTGCTGGCGCTGCTGCTGCCGTTGTCTGTTCATGCCCAACCTTTGACGCTCGACGCGGCCCTGTCGCTTGCCCGTCAACGGGCTTCCATTCTTCAGGAGCTCACCGTGGATGAGGCCCGTGCGCCGGCGTCGTCTGCGGGCCGGCCCTTCACGTCGAATCCGATGATCGAAGGGGGCGCAGGGGCGCGGGTCGCGCCGGGCAGCACGACGCCGGAGGTCGAAGTGTCGCTGCAGCAGGGCGTCACGTTCGGTCGTGGGGCGCGGCTCGCGTTCGCGAACTCGGCTGTCGCGGTCGCCGTGGCGCAGGGGGGCGTGGTCGAGCAGCAGGTCGTGCGGGAAGCGGCGCTCGCGTTCTTCGAAGCGGTGCATGCGCAAGAGAAGGCGCGACTCGCGGCCGACGCGGCCGGGTTTACCGTGGAGCTCGAACGCGCGGCGGATCGGCGGATGAAGGCGGGCGACCTTGGCGTGCTCGATTTCAACGCGGCCGTCGTTGCGGCGGCGCGGGCCGATGCGGCGCGAATCTCTGCCGAGGGTGATCGCGGCGCGGCGATTGAACGGCTCGGCGCGCTGCTGGGCATCGAGGTGACGCAGGTGGAACCAGGCTGGGGCGGTGCGCCCCCTTCAGCTGGCCCTGCCCCGGCACCGATCGTCACCGCGCTTCGCGCCGAGCTCACCCAGGCGCAAGTTGCGACTCGTCTCGCCGACG
>JAYUXE010000568.1:0-1826 GCA_043753165.1 Archangiaceae bacterium
GGATACAAGAGCGACGACGTTGAAGTGCGGCGCGGCAGCGGGGGAGGCGGCGGCGGTTTGCCTCTCGGCCTCATCTCGATGATTGGTTCACGCTTCGGCATCGGCGGCATCGTCGTCGCCGTGCTCGCCTTCGGCGCCTTCCAGTTTTTCACCTCGCGCGGCGCCACCGAAGAGCCCGCAGTTGCCGACGCTCCGGCCGGCCAGGCGAACCCCGACGAACGCGTGCAATTCGCGTCCTTCGTGCTCGACGACGTACAGCGCGCTTGGGCGAAGAAGATGCCGTCTTACCAGCGCGCGAAGATGGTCATCTTCAACAACTCGACGTCGACCGGGTGCGGCTACGGCGACAGCGCGGTCGGCCCCTTCTACTGCCCGGCCGACCGACAGGTGTACCTGGACTTGAGCTTCTTCCAGACGCTCGAGAAGAAGCTGGGCGCTGGCGGCGACTTCGCCCAGGCGTACGTCATCGCGCACTAAGTCGGCCACCACGTGCAGAACCAGCTGGGCGTGAAGGCGAACCGCGCGACGGGCGCCGACAGCGACAGCGTGAAGATGGAGCTCCAGGCCGACTGCTACGCCGGCGTCTGGGCGCACAGCACCGCGCAGCGCAACCTGCTCGAGACTGGCGACGTCGAGGAAGCGATGAACGCCGCGTCGCAAATCGGCGACGACCGCCTCCAGAAGATGGGGCGCGGCTCGGTGCAGCCCGAGAGCTGGACGCACGGCTCGTCGGCGCAGCGCGTTCAGTGGTTCAAGCGTGGCTACGAGTCGGGCGACCCCGAGGCGTGCGACACGTTCAAGCTGTCGGCGCGGTAGTTACCGGCCCGCGTCGGCCCGCTTCGCCTTCTTCTCGGCGACGCACTCTTTCAGCTGCCGTTCGAGAAACTCGTACGGCAGCCCGGCTTCCAGCGAAAACGTCGAGCCGCCGCCCTGCGCTTTTTCGACGCGCGCGAAGCCAAGCACCTCGGCCTGGCCCTTCTCGCCCTTCGCTTCCGCTTGAAGCTTGGCGAGGGTGAGCGCGGTGCCCAGCGCCTTGCGAAGGTCCTGCGTCTTCGAGGGATTGTCGCCCTGCACCTCGGCCACCACGCCGACGTCGTGCGAAACGTCGGCGTGAAGCTTCACCTGCGTCGCCGCCTCTGACAGCAGCTGGGCGAGCTGCGGGTTTTCCTTCTCGAGCCCACGCGACAGCTGTTCCGGCTTCACGATGCCGTAGACCTCTCCGTAGGCGTCGGCCTCGGTGAGCGCGCGCTTCTCGTCGGGGTCACCCTTGCCGTCCATGCGGTCGATGATCGCCGCGATCTCCTCGCGGTCCGCGCCGAGCACCATCACCTGGTTCTTCCAGACCGCGAACTCGTTCAGAAAGCCGCCGTCGGCGCGGTAGCGGGTGAACATCTCGGCGTTCGGCCCAAACTGGCGGCTGTCACGCGCGCCGGTGAGCTCTTTGAAGTCCGTCTTTGCGAAGTCGCCGGAAATCATCAGCGCGTCGTCCGCCAGCGCGACGCGGTCGAGCCCGTCGATGGGGTTGAAGCCGGCATCTTTCATGTTTTCGATGAACGAATCTTCATCGGCGACCATGCACTCGATCATCAAGTCGCCGAGGTCCGAGTTGCGAATCGCGTTCGCTTCGATGACCACCGCATGCTTCTTCACCACAGCCGGGAAACCGGCGAGCACCGGGTCGCGCACCTGCTTCACCGCCGGCTCGCCATCGACCTCGGGCATCGGCACCGCGGCCATCGTGCGGCGCTCGTCGTTTCGCTTCCGCTCGGTCGACGTCATGTACCGCGGCAGCGACACCTTCTTCTCCTGGTGCGTGTCGACTTCCT
>JAYUXE010000569.1:0-4545 GCA_043753165.1 Archangiaceae bacterium
TCGAAGATGTACGAGGCGTTCTGCACCTCGACCATGTCGTTCTCGAAGTAGTTGTCTTCGGTGAGGCTGCCGAGGAACGTGGCGAAGCCTTCGTTGAGCCAGGTGTCGTCCCACCACTTCAGCGTCACGTAGTTGCCGAACCACTGGTGCGCGAGCTCGTGGCAGATGAGGCCGGTGATCTTCGCGCGGCTGACCTGATCGTTCTTGTGGTCGAGGATGAACTTCGACTCGCGGTTGAAGACCAGCGAGGTGTTTTCCATGCCCGACCAGAAGAAGCGGGGCACGGCGACCTGGTCGTACTTGGCCCACGGGTACTTCACGCCGAGAAACGCCGCCTGGAAGTTCAGCGCGCTGCGGGTCGAGTTGACCGCTTCGAAGGCGCGGTCGCCCTTGCCCGGGGTGCTCCACACGGTGGCCGGGGTGTCGCCACCGACCAGCTGCGGCTCGAAGAGGCCGATGGCGAGCGCGACCAGGTACGTCGAGTGCGGCTGGTCTTGCTTCCACAACACGCGGCGCAGGTTCTTGCCGCCTTCCGTATAGGTCTCGTCTTTCTCTTTCCGGCCGTTCGAGAGCACCGTGTACCTGCTGTCGACGATCGAGAAGATCTCGGTGGTCGCCTTGTCTTCCGGCGTGTCGTTGCAGGGGAAGAAGGCGCGCGCGTACGTCGGCTCGAACTGGGTGAAGTAGTAGGGCAGGGCGGTGTCGTCGTCGCTGCTGGTGACGGTGAACATGCCTTCGTGCGCGGTGTTGCTGATCTTGCCCGTGTAGAGGATCTCGACGGTGACGTCGGTGTTGGCGGCCAGCGGCCGGGCGGGCTTCAGGGTCAGCGTGCCGGTGCGCAGCGCGGGCTCGTCGACGGCCTTGAAGGGGGCGGTCTCACCGTTAATCTTCGCATCGAAAATTTCCAGCCCGCGGGAATCGAGCTCGATCTCGGGCAGCGGCTTTTTGAGCGTCTTGAGCACCATCGTCAGCTTGTTCTCGAAGGTCGACGCGTCCTTCAGCTTGAAGTCGATGCGGTAGCTCACGGCATCGTACGGGCGGTTCTTCGGCTGGAAGGCGGCGGTCGGCTTCGCGGCCGAGAGGATCGAGGCGATCAGCAGGCAAGTCAGCATGGCGCGCGTCTTATTCGGTTTTGCTTCGGCTTGGCATCGCCTTCGCATTCTCGTCCCGCATGAGCGCCCTTCATCAACGGCCGAATCAGCTAAGGTCCGAGCCGATGCAGCTCGCCGATCAATTTCGAGAGCTGGTCGACTCGTTTTCCGACCTGATCGGCAAGCACCTCAAGCTTGCTCGGGTAGAGCTGAAGGAAGACGCGACCGCCGTTGGAATCGACCTGGGCAGGTTGCTCGCGTTCGCGCCGCTGCTGCTCGTCGGCTACCTGATGCTGATGGTGGCCACGGGCCTGTTCCTGCACCGCTTTATTGCCGCAGATGTGGCGTTTTTGATCGTCGGAGGGGTGAACCTGGCCGGCGGCGGCGTCGGCATCGCCTTCGCGATCAAGAAGCTGAAGCAGCGGGCCCTGTTCAACGACACGAAGGAAGCGCTCGAGACGACGGCGATCGCGCTGAGGATTCAACAATGAATGAGATGACGAAGTTCCAGCCTCGCGACCAGACCGCGGCTGAAGTGAGGGCGGAGCTCGACCGCAGCCGCAACCGGTTGTCGAAGTCGGCCGATGCGCTGCGAGACGAGATCAAGGACGGCGTGGTTGAGCTTCGAAAGGGCGCGCACGCAATCAAAGACGGCATGACCCTGACGTACTGGGTCTCGAAGAACCCCTGGGGCTTCGTCGCAGGGGCATTTGCAATCGGCTTCATTCTCAGCACGAGGAATCGATCATGAGCGGCGAAAACACGGATGGAACGCAGCAGGCGGAAAAAGAAGGCCCCTACCTCGGCGACGCGGTGAGGGATCTCGAAGACCGGTTTGCTCCGCGCATCGAAGAGGCGAAGGAACAGCTGCAGCAATTCAACTCGCGCGCGCAATCGTTCATTCGCGAGAATCCAGGCACGACGCTGCTGGCCGCGCTTGGCGTGGGTTACCTGATCGGCAAGTTGGCTTCCCGATGAACACCAACGGCCAGAATCAGACGGTCGCTCAGCACGTCGACGCCGCGAAGGATGCCGCCCAGGAGTTCGTGGACGAGGCGAAGGCGTCGGGCCAGGGCTTCATGGACGCGGTGGATCTGACGGCGCGCGTCGAGCGAAATCCCTACGGCATGATCGCAGCGGCGCTGGGCATCGGCTACGTGCTCGGCGGTGGGCTGTTCACCCCGACCACTTCCCGGTTGTTGCGGCTCGGCCTCAAGCTTTCCGCGCTGCCGCTGGTACGCGGTGAGCTGATGGGACTTGCCGAGGCGGCGGTTGACGGAGTCCTCGACCGCACGCGGACGGCGAAAGGCAATTCCACGAAGGGCCAGGAGCATTGAAATCCATGAACGCCAACGACATCTTGAAGAGCTTGAACAGCAAGAAGGTGATGAAGAATCTGAAGAACTTCTCGAACTACGACCGCGACGACCTGCTGGACCTGGTCGGGCTCGAGCAGAAGCCGAGCACCCTCGAGACGCTGGCCCCGGCGCTGGCAATCTTCGGAGCAGGCGTGCTGGTCGGCGTCGGCCTCGGCATGGTGCTGGCCCCGAGCACGGGCGCCGAGCTCCGCGCAAATCTGGAATCGCAGGTGAAGCGGGTCGAGCAGAAGGTGCGTGGCAACGGCAGCAATGCGCCGTCGCCCTCGGCTCCGGTTCCCAGCCGCCCGGCTTGATTCGGGCGGTCGTCGTCGTCACCGCGCTTTTCGCGTCGGGCTGTGCAAGCCCCAGGGCCCAACGAGAGGCCCTGCTGACGCCGCACGGCCGCGGGCTCTTCGATCGGTATCGCCAGTTCATGACGCAGCGTCAGGTCGACGAGTTCCTCGCCTGGGACGACGACGGCGCGCGCGAGACGTACGTGAAGAACCTTAGAGTCGAAGAACGGTTGGCCGGCTACGGCAAGCCGATTCAAGACGCGATCTGGGCGCGCGAGATCGTGCAGGGCATGGACAAGCCGGCCATCTTCCTCTCGTGGGGGATTCCCCCCGAGCGTGAGACGTCAAGCGCCGGCGGCAACGAAATCGAGACGTGGCTCTATGTGCGCGAGCAACGGAAGATCGCCGTGGTGGTCACGAACGGGTATGTCACCGACGTGATCGACCAGGGGTTCTCGCGTTGACGAAGAAGAAGCCCAGGACTCCTCCCAAACCGAAGAAGAAGACGACGACAGCGCTGCGGCACGACACGCCAGTCGACGTGCCTGCCAGCGGGTCGTCGTTCGACCCCACCGCCGCAGCGGAACAGGCGCTCGCGCGGGTCAAGCGCATCGAGACCATTCAGGGCGCCTACGAGGCGTGGCTTGAGCTGCGACTCGAGCACTCGGGCACGGTGAGCCGACTGGCCGACGAAAGAAAACAGCTCGATCAGCAGGGCGAATTTCTGGTCGGGGCGGTGCGGGCGGCGCGGGATCTCGCGAAGGCGCCCACCGTCGAAGATGCGTTGGCGTTGGCCAGGACGGGCGGCGGGCTCGACAGCTACCTGCTCGAGATGGCGGGGCGGCTCGAGTCGGCGAAGAAGGCGCTGGAAGAACGCAGCCGTGCGGTCGAGGAAGCGTTCGGGCGCGCCTTCTTCGAGATCCGGGAAGAGCTGAAGGGCCGGCTGACGCGAACGCAGGTGCACGTGAAGCCGCGGCTGCGGTTGATGATTCGGGCGCTGGGCCCCGAGAGCCGGATCCTTCACATCGCGCGGCTGGGGCCTGATGAAGCGGTGGTGCTCGCCTGGGTGCTGATCGGCAAGCTGCCCAGCCGGTACGACTACCTGTTCGATGATTCGACGGACGACGCCACGATTGCGTCGCCCACGCTGTATGCCGAAGAGGGCGTGTCGTCGGGGTTCGTTCGGCCGACCGTCGACCAGGTTCACGCGCTAATCCAGTCGAAGCACGACGTGATTCCGATCAAGAGCGTGATTCCGTTTCTGCTGCCGCGATCCGAGGGTCCGCCCCAGCTGCTTCGCCTCGTGGAACGCGGGCCCGTGATGGAGGTCGAGATCGGCGACACCCAGATCTTCCGCAACGTGCTGTCGCGCGACGAGGCCGAACGCGTCGCGGGCTATTTCCTCAAGTTGAAGCTCGAGAAGCGGGTCGAAATCGAGCTCGTCAACTCGTAGTTCGCGACGCCTGCGCGCTCAGTGCGTCTTCACGACGCCCACGTCCGCGGTGCCGGCGATCAACGCCGAGCCGATGAACAGGTTGTCCGTGTCAGGCCGCCCGAGCTTCGCCGACTGCAGCAGGATCAAATAGTTTGCGTCCTTGTCGGGAAACGCGGTGCCGGGAATCGTGACCGTCGTCTTCTTCCAATCTGACGGAGCCACCGCCAGCTTCAAGTAGTTCAGCGGCGTGCTCGGCACGTTCGTGTACGTCGGCTCGCCCTGTTTCCCTTCGCGGCTGATGGGCACCACGACCACGAACGCCAGGTTCCGTTCTTTCCCATTCGGGGGATCTGGCCGCGCGAACTGAA
>JAYUXE010000570.1:0-10160 GCA_043753165.1 Archangiaceae bacterium
TGCACCTGAGCCGGGCGCAGCGGTCGCTCCCATCATCAGCGAGTCACTCGACCCATCGCCCGGCGTCGCGACGCCAGACCGCGCGTCCCGATTCTCAGTCACCCGCATGGCAGGCAGCGCGGAGCCCGTGAGCTCCTGAATGAAGGCGGCCACATCCGGATACCGCTGCGTGCGGTCTTTCAGCAGCGCGCGTTCGACCGCCGCCACGACGTTCGGCGGAAGTCCGGGCTTCAGCGCGGTGATGGGCGCATGCGGCTCGTACGCAATCTTGAACACGAGCTGCGCGACGCTGTCGGCGACGAACGGTTGCGACCCGGTGAGCATCTCGTACGCGATGGCGCCGAGCGCGAACACGTCACTCTGCGGCCCGACGTCCTTGTTGTTCCCCAGCGCCTGCTCGGGCGACATGTACGCAGGCGTGCCGACGAGCACCGCTTCCTGCGTCTGCAGGGTGGTCGAGTCGACGACCTTCGAAATTCCGAAGTCGAGCACCTTCACCACTTCGCCCATCGGCTCGGCGACAACGAAGATGTTGTCGGGCTTCAGGTCGCGGTGAATGACGCCGTGCGCGTGGGCCGCCTGCAGCGCGCTGCCGACCTGCCGAAGAATTCGCTGAACGTCGGCAACTTCCATCGGGTGGCGCAGCCGCGACGCGAGGCTCTCGCCCTGCAGAAACTCGAGCACCAGGTACGGCGACCCATCGGGCAGCGTGTTGAAGTCGTGCACCTCGACGATGTTCGGGTGGTTGATGCGCGTCGCCACCTCGGCCTCGCGTCGAAACCGCGCCAGCGCATCGGCCGACAGCGGCTTGCCGTTGAGGTGCAGGACCTTGATGGCCACCTGCTTGCCCGGAAGACGGCGGTGGCTCGCGAGCCAGACCTCGCCCATTCCTCCACGGCCGATCAGCCGGGTCACTTCGTACGTGTCTGCCAGCACGCTGCCGACGTCGAGCGAACCCACTCTGGTTACCTGCGCCCCATGAAGTTGGACGACTATAGTCGGCACCATGAAATTGGCCGCCCTGCTGACGTCATTGTTGCTCTCTGCCGCTCCAAAGGCTCCGCCCGCTGCGGCGCCGCCGGTGGAACAGCCGCCCGTCTTCGAAGATGCCGCGGTGAAGCCGAAGCTGAAGCTGGTGACGGACGGGAAGTCGCACTACCTCGCGTTCGACCCGGCGGGCATGTACCGCGGCCCGTTTTTCTACGGCGACGGCAAGACCTTCTACCAGCTGCGTTCACCGGGCGGCGGCTCGCAGGGCAACGAGACCTTCACCGCGTCGCTGTGGGATCCGCGCATCGACGGGAAGATCAACGGCTACGCGAGCTTCGAATTGAAAGAAGGGAAGTACAGCGTCAGCTGCTCGCCGAAGACGACCGCGCTCACCGTGGTCGCGGCGGACGAAGCGAAGAAGCTGCTCGAAGGCGCCACACTGTATCAAGCGAAGTGGCAGCGCCGGCCGCACAAGCTCGCGCGCGACGACAAGGGCACCTACTACTTCGTGGACTGCGCCCGCGATGACGGTGGCCGTTCACAGGCGTGCGAGCGCGACTGGAGGCTCTACGTCGGGCAGCGCGGCAAGATGAAGCTGCAGCAGATGACGAACATCGTGCACGACACCGAGGGCGAGATTTTCTCGACCAAGACCGGTGAGCTGCGCCTCGTGCTCACCGATGAACAGAAGTCCCCCGAAGCCGCCGCCAGGGATTCGGGGATGAAGTGGATCGCCGGGAAGGCATCCAGCGCGTTGATCAACGTGCCCGTCGATGTGAACGGGCGCATGATTTACACCGAGCTCGGCATCTACGACCGCGAGCGTCTCGGCACGCCCTGCGACGATTTGTAGGCCGGCCTACTTTTTCTGCATCGTGAAGATGCCCGGGTCGCGGGGCTGCTGGCCGAGCTCTTTGTAGGTGAAGACGGGAGCCGCGGGCGTGCCGGTGCGGCAGTAGTCGTACGTCTTCGTCTGCCCAGTGCCCGGGTCGGTGGTGAACTGATTCGCGGCCTTCGTGTACGGGACGACGCCGCTGGTGATTGCCTGGAAGGTGAAGTCGCAGACGCAGCCGCCGGCGATGCCGTTCACGCAGCTCGCCGTCTTCGCGGCGGTCGCAAGCCCCGACTGAATCTGCGCGCAGGTGATGACCGCGGTGCACGACGCCGGGATGTTCGCGACGCCCGAGATGTTCGTGTTGATCGCGCGAGCCACCATTGCGTTGGTGAAGATGACCGAGCCACGCGAGTCACCCGTCATGCTGCTGAACGTAATCGTCGGGCACAGGGACTTCGCCTGCGTGAAGAGCGCATCCGTCGAGACGCAGCCCGCGTTGTATTCCCACGAGCCGACCACGTCGCCGCCGCACGCCGTGAGCGCCGGACACATCGGCTGGAAGGTCAACGTCACCAACGGCGGCTGAGCGCCACCGCCGGTGCCACTTCCGCCACCCGTCCCACTTCCGCCACCCGTCCCAGTCCCTCCGCCCGTCCCGGTCCCTCCGCCCGTCCCGGTCCCTCCACCCGTGCCGGTGCCGCCGCCCGTGCCGGTGCCGCCGCCCGTGCCAGTGCCGCCACCCGTGCCAGTGCCGCCACCCGTGCCAGTGCCACCACCGGTGCCGGCGCCGCCGCCCGTCGCGGCACCTCCGCCTGTGCCGGACCCGCCGCCGGTGCCTCCGGTGGTCGAGCCGCCACATGCCATCAACGAGACGACCGCAAACAATACGAGCAGGTTCTTCACGGGTGAGACCTCCAGAAAGGAAAGACGAGATTCTGACGTCAGTTGCCGTGCCCGCAACTTCCCATCAGCCGGTGAGCTGCTCGGACAACGCCCACAGCGCTTCCTCGAGTTGCTCGTTGCGCGCCTGCGGAGCCGCCTCGACCTCACGGCTGTCCGAGTAGTACCGCCCCGACACCTTCGAGAGCTCGGGTGCCGTCGCGCAGTACACGCTGGTCGCCGCTCCTTCAGTCAGCGGCGCGCCCTGCATCCCGAACCCCTTCTTGAGCAGCTTCGTGCCGATGACGCCCGGGTGCAGCGAATACGTCGTCACCGAAGTGCCTTCGAGCCGCCGCGCGAGCGCCCGCGTGAACAGCACGTTCGCCTGCTTCGACGACGCGTAGACGCCATAGCCATCGAACGCGCGCTTCTGCTCGAAGTCCGCGAGGTCCAGCCTCCCGCGCTGGTGCGCCGTCGACGCGACGTTCACCACCCGCCCCTGCTTCGCCCGCTTCACCGCCGGCAGCAGCGCCCGCGTCAGCGCAAACGGCGCCAGGTGATTCACCGCCATCGTCAGCTCGTGCCCGTCCACCGACTCGCGCCTTTCCGTCTCGAACACGCCCGCATTGTTGATGAGCACATCGAGCGCCGAACCGCCCAGCGCCGCATCGACCTGCCCCGCCAGCGCCTTCACCTGCTTCAAGTCGGACAAGTCACCCCAGACCGCGACCGCCCCGGCGCCCACCTGCTTCGCGGCCGCCGTCGCCTTTGCTTCCGACCGGCCGTGGACCAGCACCGTAAACCCCCGTTGATCCAGTTCCTTTGCCGTCGCGAGCCCGATTCCGTCGGTTGCGCCTGTCACCAGTGCGTGTAGAGCCATCTCGAATTCGTAGCGCTCCCGAAAAGCCCGAGCAACGATGGAGTGCCAACGCAGAACATTGTTCAATGCCCCCGTTGCATCAGCCCACCACCCAGACGCGGTTGCGACCGTTCAAGCCGATCCAATTCGGCCGGTACACCCTGCTCATGCCTCTGGCCACGGGCGGCATGGGCGAGATTTTTCTCGCGCGCCTCGAAGGGGTGCAGGGCTTCGAAAAGCAGTGCGTCATCAAAAAAATCCTGCCGCACCTGACCCAGGAAGAAGACTTCGTCACCCGCTTCGTGAACGAGGCGAAGACGCTGGTGCAGCTGCAGCACGGGTCGATCGCGCAAGTCCTCGACATGGGCCTGCACGACGGCGAGCCGTACCTGGCGCTCGAGTTCGTCGACGGCAAAGACTTGCGAAGGGTGGCGGCCCGCGCGATCGAACGGAACATGCCGCTGCCGCTGACCTTCGTTCTCTACACGATGGGCCGCGTGCTCGACGCGCTGGCCTACGCGCACCGCAAGCGCGACGACGAAGAGAATGAAATCGGGCTCGTGCACCGCGACGTGAGCCCGCAGAACATCCTGATTTCGTACGAGGGCGAGGTGAAGGTCATCGACTTCGGCCTCGCCAAGTCGACGCTGAACGTCACGCGCACGAGCCCGGGCCTGGTGCTCGGCAAGTTCCTCTACATGTCGCCCGAGCAGGCGCGGCACGCGAAGGTCGATCGCCGCACCGACCTCTATTCGGTGGGCCTCTGTCTCTACGAGCTCGTCGCCGGAAAAAATCCGTTCGACGACGTGCCGCCCGGCGAGCTGATGGCAAAGGTCGCGACGCCGAACATCCCGAACATCCAACAGGTCGAGCCGCTGTGTCCGGGCCCGGTGGCGCAGACCATCATGAAAGCGCTCGCGGTCGACCCGGCGCAGCGCTACCAGACAGCCGAAGAGTTCCGCGGAAAGTTGATGTCGGTGCTCGTCGACATCGACCCTTCGGCTGGCCCCGAGAGCTGCAGCCGCTTCATGCGTGAGGCCTTCAGCGTCGAGTACAACAGCGAACGCAAGCTGCTCGCCTCGTTGCGTGAGCAGCGCGTGCCCTTCGTGCCGCCGCCCGCGCGCGAGCCCGAAGCGCTCGGAGCGAAAAAAGAAGCCAGCACCGCCGTTCGCAACCTGACCGAGATGGCGAAGCGGTCGATGGAAGTGGCCGACGTCGAGCTCACGCCGATGCCGACGGATCCCCGGCAGCTCAAAGGAAAAGAAGCGCCCGACGGGTCGCCGGCGCCGCTGGTGGCGACGGCGAAGCTGCGACCGGCAGAACGGCAGCCAGCGCCGAGCAGTGGGTTGTCTTTCGCGCCGACGCCGCGTCTGAAGGAAGACGACGGGCGCGCCTCGAAGGTCGACCGCGAGACGATGCCGAGCATCAACCTGGGCTTGAGCGCCGCGCTCGAGGGCGTGCGGCCGTCGGGCTCGGTGCCCATCATCGGCCAGCTGCTCGCGCCGGTTCCCGTGCTGCAAAAGGTGTCGCCGTGGAGCTCGAACGAGACGACGACTCCCGCGGGTCTGCCCTTCGAAGGCGCGCGCGGCGAATCGCCGATGTCGCTGCCAGCCGTCATCACGTCCGAGCCGTCTGAAGTCTACGAGCCGGGGCGCATGCCGGTCGCGTCGTCATCGCCGGCGACGCCGATGCCGATTGCGATGGAAGGGCGCCGGGCGTCGCTGCCATCGCGCGCGGTGATGGCGCCGCTGCCGCAGGCGCTGAAGAACCGGCCACCTCCGGAAGATGGCGGCGACTCGACCGGAAAGACGACGATGGCGCGCAGCGGTTTCCTGTGGGTGGTGATTCCGCTGGTCGCGGTGCTGGGCGTCGCGGCCTTCGTGCTGAACGACGTGTGGGACGATCAGATTAAAGGCAGAGACCAGGAGACCGAGCGCAACCAGACGCCGCGCGCCACCTCGGTGCAGGACGGCCGTCGACGCGAAGTCGAGCCGCGCCCGCTTCAAGATCAAGAGCCTGCGGATTTAGCCGTGGAAGAGCCGGTGACGCCGCCGCCCGAGCCGACCGCCGTGGTGGATGCGGGGGCTCCGGCCGTGGTCGCTCCGCCGGTGCTCGAAGAAGCAGCAGATGAAGTGGCTCCGCTGGCGGCGCCGGACCCGAAGTCCGCGCAGAAAACGAAACGCAAGCCGCGCTGAAACCCGAGTCCTCGCAGGCTGCAGGGAACTTTCTGCCGTGCTAGAGGTTTCTGTCAGTCGTGGGGAATCCAGCCGCAAAAACTCCCATCTCCGTGCCCGCATCGCCTGCGGCAGCGGTGAGCGCTGCGCCCGCGAAGAAGAAGTTCAACGTGTGGTTGTACATCGTCCTCCCCATTCTGCTGGCCGGCGTGATTGGCATCGGCGTCGCGTGGGAAGACTTCCGCGCCAAGATGGAAGCGTCGCAGCAGGGCCAGGGTGGGGAAGCCCGAATCGGCATCGGCGATGGGCCGCGCGGCATTCAGTTCGAGCGCAAGTCGCGTGAGCTGAAGCCGAAGGAAGCACCGCCGCCTCCAGCAGTGGCGCCCGAAGACGAGCTGACGGGCCTGGGGAAGAAGAAGCGCCCGCCTCCCCCACCGAAGACGTACCCGCCGGCCGAACGGGCGTGGCGCGCGGTAAAGGCCGACTACGACAGGCTCGAAGCGCGCAACGACGCGACGGCGAAGAAGTACCGAATCCGGATTCTCGCGATGGAAGACCGCAAGGACTCGCTGCCGGAAGCAGCGTTCATCAAGGAAGCGACGGCGCTCGAAGAGCAGCTGAAGAACGAGCTGACCAAGCCCGAGAACCAGTGAGCTGTTTGTCGCTGGCCTCGGTGACCGCCGGCTACGGCGCGAAGCCGGTGCTGCATTCCGTCTCTCTCGAAGTGGCGCCGGGCCAACTGTGGGCGTTGCTCGGCCCGAACGGCGCGGGGAAAAGCACCGTGGTGAAGGCGGCGCTCGGCCTGCTGGCGGTGAAGGGCACGGTGACCACGTGCGGGTTGAATCCGGCGGACGAAGGCCGCACCGCGTTGGCAAAGCAGGTGGCGTGGGTGCCGCAGTCACCCGCGGAAGATGGGTCGGCATTCACGGGGCTCGAGCTCGCATTAATGGGTCGCGCGCCACACCTGGGGGCGTGGGGGTTGCCGTCGGCCTCGGACGTCGCGCGGGCGCAGGCGGCGTTGGCCGAGCTGGGCGTGGCGCATCTGGCGAATCGCCCGCTGACGGAAGCGTCGGGCGGCGAGAGGCGGCTGGTGTGGTTGGCGCGCGCGTTCGTCCAGGCGCCGCAGCTGTTGTTGTTGGACGAGCCGACAGCGTTCCTCGACGTGCGGCACCAGGTGTCGGTGCTGCGCCACGTGCGGACGCGCGTCGATGCGGGCCTCGCGGCGCTGGCGGTGTTGCACGACGTGAATCAGGCGGCGGCGTGGGCGACGCACGCGATGCTGCTGAAAGACGGCAGCGTGAAGGCGGCGGGGCCTGCGCGCGAGGTGCTGACGAAGGACGCGCTCACCGCGCTGTACGAGGTGCCCGTCGAGGAAGTCGCGTCGAACGGCCGGACTTTTTTCGTGCTGACGGATGCGGCGTGAGCAGGCACGGCATGGTGGTACTGGCCGCGGGCGTGTCGGTGGTGGTGCACGTCGTGCTCGGCACGCTGCTGTGGAAGCGCCCCGCGGAGCTGGTGATTCCGCACGAGCCGGTGGACGTCGAAGTGATTCGCCTCGCGGCAGTCATCGCGCCGGCACCGCTGCCAGAGGCGCGCGTCGTCGCTGCTCCCCCCGAGCGAAGTCGAGGGGCCGTCGCCCCCACCCGTCACCCCGAGGCCAGTCGTGGGGCCGCCGACCCGCCGGCTGCCACGCCCTCAGACGACGCGCCTTCCGAACCTGGCCCTGAGGAGCCCCATCCCCCGCCTGCTCTCGGCACGAAGGAAAGCGCTCTTCCTCCCGGCACCCCTGATTCGCCCGCGCCCGCGCTCGACACCGCCGCGCTCTCTCGCCGCCTGCAGTCGGTCGCCCTGCGCTGCTACCCCGCGGCGGCGAAGCGCTTCCGCCAGACTGGCGAAGCCCACGTCCGTTTCTGTGTCGACGCCGCCGGCGCTTTGAGCGAATCGAAAGTGACGCAGACCGCAGGCTCCGAGCTGCTCGACCACGCGGCAACCGACTGCGTCATCCCCGGAGCGGCCCCGTTCGGACCCGAGGCATTCGACCGTTGCTTCACGGTGCCGGTGCGGTTCTCGCCCTAAGGTACGCGCCCGATGAGCCTCCCCCTGCTCGCGGCCAGCGTCCTCGTCGTCCTCTTCCTCGGGTACCGCTTCTACGGCCGCTTCGTCGCGCGCCAGTACAACCTCGACGACGCGAACCCCACGCCCGCGGTGAAGGTGAACGACGGCGTCGACTTCGTCCCCACCCAACCCTTCTACCTGCTCGGGCAGCACTTCTCGGCCATCGCCGCCGCGGGTCCCATCGCCGGCCCCATTCTCGCCGCGCAACAGTTCGGCTGGCTGCCGGCCATCTTGTGGATTTGCGTCGGTGTCGTCTTCATCGGCGCCGTCCACGACCTCTCGACCCTGGTCGCCTCCGTTCGCCACGGTGGGGGCAGCATCGCCGAGGTCATCCGCGAACAGCTCGGCCCCGGCGCGGGCGTCACGATGATGGCGTTCATCTGGCTCGCGCTCATCTACGTCATCGTCGCGTTCACCGACGTCACCGTCAGCACCTTCGTCACCGGCGATCCCGATCTCGCGGGCCTCAAGTTCGAGTTCAACCAGGGCGGCGCCGTCGCCGTGGCCGCGACGCTGTACCTGCTGCTCGCCATCGTGATGGGCCTGGTCGAGAAGTTCCTCAAGCCGAAGCTCTGGCTGCAGACCGTCATCTTCGTGCCGTCGACGCTGGTGATGGTCTGGCTCGGCACCAAGCTGTCGACGCTGCTCGTGTTCGGCCCCGTCACCTGGGCGGTGCTCATCCTGGGCTACTGCTTCATCGCGTCACTCACCCCCGTCTGGTTGCTGCTGCAGCCGCGCGGCTACCTGGGCGGCTTCGTCCTCTACCTGGCGCTCGCCGTCGGCATCATCGGCATCTTCTTCGGCGGCTTCGAAGTGCAGCTGCCCGCGTTCAAGGGCTTCGAGACGCCAGGAGCCAGCGGCGCCCTCTTCCCCTTCCTCTTCGTCACCATCGCGTGCGGCGCGTGCTCGGGATTCCACGGCCTCGTCTGCAGTGGGACGACGAGCAAGCAAATCAGCAAAGAGTCGCACTGCCACCCCGTCGGCTACGGCGCGATGCTGCTCGAAGGCTTCGTCGCCCTCATCGCGCTGGCGACTGTAATGATTGCCACCAACGCGGAAGTCGCCGGCAAGCCCGCGGGCACCGTGTACGGCATCGGCATCGGCCGCTTCGTCGCCGTGCTCCTCGGGCCCGAGCACCTTCCCCTCGCCATCACCTTCGGAGCGATGGCCTTCTCGACCTTCGTCTTCGACACCCTCGACGTCTCGACCCGCCTCGGCCGCTACATCCTTCAAGAATTGTTTGGACTCAAAGGAATCGCCGGCGCCGCCATCGGCACGGGCCTCACCGTCGGCGTTCCACTCGCGTTTCTGCTGGCCGCCGAGCCTGGCAGCTACAAGAAGTTCTGGGTGCTGTTCGGCACGAGCAACCAGCTGCTCGCCGCGTTGTCGTTGATGGGAATCAGCGTGTGGTTGAAGCGGTCGGGCAAACGTTACTGGTACACGCTGGTGCCGATGTTGTTCGTCACCGCCATCACGTTCACCTCGCTCGTGATGCAGGTGCACGCGGCCTTCTTCGTTGCCGGGACGTCGGTGGTGTCGAAGGTGAACGGCGGCGTCGCAGCGGTGCTGTTCGTGCTCGCGGCGACGTTGATGACCCAGGGCACGAAGGCGCTGCTGACGAAAGAGACGGACGCGGTCACCGGTCTCCGCGTGTGAACACCCTCAAGAAGTTCTCTGCGTCACGCAGCGTCTCGCACAGAAACTTCAAGGGTCCGCCGACCCGCTGCGGCACGACGACGAACCACACACCATCACCCTTCTCGATTGCGGCACCCGACTTCGCGCTCATGGGTGAGCCATTGAGCAATCGTCGCACCACCCGCAAACGCGCAGGAACCCACCGGCCGCGGCGGGTAAATCAGGGCGCTACAGGTCAGAACTACCCCGGCGGCCAGGTGAGTGAACGGCCCGCGAGCAGGTGAAGGTGAATGTGGAACACCGTCTGCCCGCCTTCCTTGTTGCAGTTCAACACGGTGCGGTAGCCCGACTCACTGAACCCCTTCTCGCGCGCGTACTTCGAAGCGCTGAACACCAGGTGGCCCAGCAGCTCGCGGTCTTCCGTCGTCGCATCGTTCAGCGTCGCGATGTGCCGCTTCGGAATGAAGAGCGCATGCGTCGGCGCCTGCGGGTGGATGTCCAGAAAGCCCAGCGACAGTGCGTCCTCGTGGATTTTCTGCACGCCCGGAATCTGCCCGTCGATGATTTTGCAGAAGAGACAATCGGCCATGGCCGCGCTCCTAGCAGACCCGTTACGGCAGGACCCAGCGGTAGTTCGGGTCGGGCACGCACGGCCCCGTCTGAAGCTTCA
>JAYUXE010000571.1:0-10159 GCA_043753165.1 Archangiaceae bacterium
ATCACTGCGCGCCTGTCGATTCCCACCATCGGCATCGGCGCCGGCAAGCACTGCGATGGGCAGGTGCTCGTTTGCTACGACCTGCTGGGCATGAACCCCGACTTCAAGCCGAAGTTCGTGAAGCGGTATGCCGACCTTCATGGCGGCATCACGCAAGCGGCGAAAGAGTTCTTCGGGGAAGTGCGGGCCGAGGCGTTTCCCGATGCCGACCATTCTTTCGGGTCGGCCACGATTCGCCTCGTCGCCAGCAACCCTGACGTGACCAGCGCCGAGCCAGAAGAGAAGAGCGCCGTCTACGGCGTGCCGGTTTAACCATCGTGGCCATCGCAACGTTGACCACGGTCGCCGAGGTTCAGGCGTACTCGGCGAAGCTCTGGGCCAGCGGCAAGCGGCTCGCGCTGGTGCCGACGATGGGCTTTCTGCACGAAGGCCACCTGTCGCTGATTCGCGAAGGGTCGAAGCGGGCCGACGTGGTGGCCTCGACCATCTTCGTGAACCCGACGCAATTCGGCCCGAAGGAAGACCTGTCGCGCTACCCGCGGGACTTGAAGGGCGACCTCGCCAAGTGCGCGAGCGCCGGCGCCTCGGTGGTCTTCACACCCGACAACAAAGAGGTCTACCCAAAGGGCTACCAGACGTACGTCGAGGTCGAGAAGGTGAGCCAGGGGCTGTGCGGCGAGAAGCGGCCCGGGCACTTCAGAGGCGTCGCGACGGTGGTGACGAAGCTGCTGGCGATGTTCCGGCCGCACGTCGCGCTGTTCGGCGAGAAGGACTACCAGCAGCTGCAGGTCATCAAGGCGCTGAACGCCGACCTGAACCTCGGGGTCGAGATTCTGGGGATGCCGACGGTGCGCGAACCCGATGGGCTGGCGTTGAGCTCACGCAACACGTTTCTGACCGCGGACGAACGGCGGCAGGCGCTGGCGTTGTCGCGGGGGTTGAAGGCGGCGCAGCAGCTGGCGAAGGCGGGCGAGCGCGACGCGACGGTGCTGGTCGAGCGCATTCGCAGCTTCCTGCGCGATTCGAAGCTTCGGGAAGACTACGTCGCGGTGGTGAACGCCCAGACGCTGCAGGCGGTGGCGATGCTGGAGCCCGGGCAACCGGCCCGCGCGCTGGTGGCGGCCTTCGTGGGCAGCACGCGGCTGATCGACAACCTGAGCGTCGCCGCTGGATAAGAGGTAGACGGGCGCCGTGGCCAAACCGCAACAACCTCCGGGCGCCGAATCCATCGTCACCGAGAACCGGCGCGCGCGCTTCGACTACAAGGTCGAAGACAGCCTCGAGGCCGGCCTGCAGCTGATTGGCAGCGAGGTGAAGGCGCTGCGCAACGGCGAGGCCAGCCTTTCCGACGCGTACGCGGCGCCGAAGGGCAAAGAGCTGTACCTGATGAGCGCGCACATCGGCGCCTACAAGCCCGCCACCCATTTCGCCCACCTGCCGACGCGCCCGCGGAAACTTCTGCTGCACCGGGAACAGATCGACAAGTGGGGGGCGAAAGTGGCCGAGCGGGGTTATTCGATCATCCCGCTGATGATCTACTTCAAGGGTGGCAAAGCAAAGGTGAAGCTCGGGCTCTGTACGGGTAAGACGCACGAAGATCGCCGGCACACGATCAAAGAACGTGAAACGAAGCGCGAGATGGATCGCGTGATTCGCAAACGCTGAAGAGACGATGGACAACCGAACCGACGAAAAGAAAAGCCGGCTGCTCGGTTCGCTCGAACAGGGCCAGACGATGATCCATCTGGACGCGCGCCGGCCCGGCGTCCTCGTGCCCGAGCACCTGAAGCAAGACCCGCATCTGCTGCTGAACCTGTCGTACCGCTTCGACCCTCCGGACCTCGCGGTCGGCGAGTGGGGCGTTCGCTGCACGCTGACCTTCGGTGGCAAGCGCTTCACCATCGCGGTGCCGTGGTCTGCGCTGTACGCCATCAGCAGCCAGCACACGAAAGAGTTCTGGATGTACCCCGATGACATGCCGCGCGAGCTGCTCGAAGGCTCGCCCGAACGCATGAAGGCCGAGCTCCAGGGCGTCGAGCCGCTGCCGGCAATGCCTGACGGAAAGCCAGACGTGCGCACGGTGCTGCGGGAAGTGGTGATGGATCGCAGCGACGAGCCCGCGGCGCCGAAAGATCCGCCCGAGCCTCCGCGGCGCGGGCATCTGAGGCTCGTGAAATAGATCAAACGCCCGGTATCTATCTATGTAGGCAAAGGCGCATGGTGGGCTCACTTCCATGCTGACCGGAATTGCGGCTGGGTGACCCCGGCAATCACTCGACGCTGGTCGACGCCTGGCTCGAGCGTGTCTCGCACGAGCCGTCGTTGGAAGCGACGGTGCGCGCCTTCGAAGTGGCGCTGTCGGCGATGTGGACCCGCACGAACCTGACCCTGGGCGAAGTGACGTTGACCGCGATCGCCGAGCGCGTGGTGCACAACGCTGCGCGCCGGTTTCCCTTTTTCTCGAGCCTCACGGTGGATGCGACGCGAGGCATCCAATGCGGAGCGCTGCGTGAACGGCTCGGCCCCCAGCACGCAGCGCAGCTGATCGATGGCATGCGCTTCATCTTGATCGAGCTGCTGACGGTGATTGGAAACCTGACTGCCGATATTCTAACCCCCGGGCTCCACCAGGAGCTTTCGAAGCTGACAGTCGCGAAGACGCGTTCGCGGAAGAAAGCGCCGCGGCGCAAGGACACACGGAAATGATGAAAAGCTCGGGCATTCCCCGCATCCCGACGGGCATCGCGAACCTGGACGAAATGCTGCATGGCGGCCTGCCGCAGGGCTCGGTGAGCGTGGTCAGCGGGCCTCCAGGCTCGGGCAAGACGATTCTCGTTCAGCAGCTGTGCTTCCACTACGCGTCGGCGAAGCGCCGCGTCCTGTTCTTCAGCACGCTGTCGGAGCCGACGGCGAAGAGCCTGATGTACTTGAAGCAGTTCGACTTCTTCGACGCACGGCAGCTGGGCAAACACATCCAGTTCGTCGACCTCGGCGTGATGCTGCGCACGAAGGGCCTCACGGCAGCGGCGGCGTTGATTGGGCAGCACCTGAAGGAGTTCCAGCCGGCAATCGTCGTCATCGACAGCTTCAAGGTGTTCGATGACCTCGCCGTCTCGCGCGAAGAGCTGCGCAAGTTCGGCTACGAGGTGGTCGTCAACCTGATGGCGTGGGAATGCACGGCGCTGCTGCTGGGCGAATACGCGCCGGCCGACCAGGAGACAAACCCGTTCTTCTCGATCGTCGATGGGGTGTTTCAGCTGTCGCAGCGCGAGTCAGTGGGCGAGCAGCAGCGCTTCTTCAGGATCGTGAAGATGCGCGGCACCGACCATAGCCACGACGAACACCCCTTCATCATCACCGATGCTGGCATCGAGATGTTCGACTCGCGCTCCACGATTCGGCGCGACACGGAACCGCGTGGAGAACACCCGCGGCGCAAGACACACATTCCGAAGCTCGACGAGCTTCTGGGCCCGGGAATCCCGCGAGGCTCCAGCGTGCTGATCGGCGGCGTCGCCGGCACCGGCAAGACGGTGCTGTCGCTCGAGTTCCTCTACCGCGGCGCGCTGGCCGGCGAGCGCGGCATTCTGTTCTCGTTCGAAGAGACCGAGGCCCGGCTTCGTGCCGCCGCTGATGGAATGGGGTTCGACATCGGTCGCGAAATCGACCGCGGGATGATCGAGATCGTCTTCATTCCGCAGCCTGACATCCGGGTCGAGGCGCACCTGCAGATGATGCAGCAGCGCATCGAGGCGATGAAGGCGCAGCGGGTGGTGGTGGATTCGATGTCCGTCTTTCTGCACCGGGTCACGAGCCCGCAGCTGAGCCGCGAGAAGGTGTTTCACCTGTGCAGCCTCGTTCAGAATGCGCAGGCCGTCGGCTTCTTCACCAACGACATTCCCTACGGCAGCCAGCAGGTCAGCCGCTTCGGAGTCGAAGAAACGATGGTCGATGGCGTGATCATCTTGAGTTCGACCGAGGAAGGTCAGGAACGCCAGCGGTACATCGAAATCTACAAGTTGCGGAACACCGCCCACCTCAAGGGCCGGCACAACCTCGTGATTGGCGCCAGGGGCGTCTCGATCTTCCCGCGGTACACTGCGGGCGGCGGCGATAACGCTCCACCTCCGGCGCTGGAAATCTCGACGCGCCTCAAGTCGGGCGTGCCGGGTCTCGACGCCTTGCTGGGAGGCGGGCTGTTGCGGCGCAGCGTGACCCTGGTCTCTGGCAGCGCAGGGGTTGGGAAGACGACGTTCGGTCTGCAGTTCCTGATCGAAGGCGCGGCCCACCGCGAGCGCTGCCTGTACGTCACCCTCGAAGAAGGCCCGGCCCAGTTGATGGCGAGCGCGGACGCCCTGGGGTTGCCGCTGCGGGCACTGGTGAAGAAAAAGCAGATCGAGATTTTGTACGTCTCGCGAGAGCACCTGCGCGCCGGCCAGTTCCTCACCGTGTTGGCCGACCGCCTGATCGAGATGTCGGCCACGCGCGTGGTGCTGGACGCGGCGACGCAGATGCTGACCGAGCAGAGCGCTCCAGACGAATTGCGGCACGTGCTCTACAAGCTGGCGGTGCGGTTCAAGACGCTGGGCATCACCAGCTTGCTGACGTTGGAGTCGCCGACGCTGACATCGGTCAACCACGTCACCGGCGTGGGCCTGTCGCCCATTGCCGACAACCTGGTGATGTTGCGGTACCAAGAAAACGACGGGCGGCTCGAGCCGACGCTGACGGTGGTCAAGACGCGTGGCTCGGACCACGACCGTGGCACCCACCCGTTGTCGATCGTCGCAGGACGAATGCACGTCGGGCGCAACAGCCCCCGAAAGCAGAAATGACCGCCGTCGAGCCACAGCAACGGCTTGCGCAGCTGTACGAGCTCAGCAAGCTCTTCGCGAGGTTCGAGACGCTGTCTGAGACCTTCGGGCCCGCGCTGGCGATCGCGGCACGGTCGCTGTCGCTGCGCAGCGCCATTCTGATGGAGTCGGCCGACCCGAAGGTGAACCTCACCATCTGGCCCGAAAAAGGCCGATTCGGCACGTCGACGAAGGTCGCGCGGGCGCATGCGCATGCGGCGTACCAGTACCTGGTCGCGCCTCCGGGGCCTGAAGCCGTGACGGGGTCGAGCCTCGGTGCCGACACATCGCGCTTCATCGTCATCCCCATCACCGTTGCCTACGAACGCACGTTCGGCATTCTGCAGTTCGAAGGCGAGGTGCCGTTCGACGAGGCGGACTTGAAGTTCGCGATCGCGATCGCTGGGCAGCTGGCCACCGCGCTCGACCGCCATCGGTCGTGGCGGCGAGACCTCGCACACCTGGGTGAGGCCGAGGCCCGCCGGGCCGCCGCTGAAGAAGAACGCGAGCGCTACCGGCTTCTCGCCGAGGAAGCGCGCCGGGCCGTCGGCATGCGCGAGCAGATTCTGGCCATCGTCTCGCACGATCTGCGCTCGCCGCTGGCGACCATTCAGCTCGCAGCGTCGATGCTCGGCGATGAGAACGTTCGACCCGAACGCCGGGCGGCGCTGCCTGTTCGCATTCAGCGCTCGGTGCTGCAGATGACGCGCCTCATCGAAGACCTGCTCGACTTTGCCAGCATCGAAGCGGGGAAACTGGCGGTGAAGCGGCATCTGCAAAAGGCCGACCCGCTGCTGGGCGAGACGCTTGCGGCGTACGAGGGCGCGGCGTCCGAGAAGCAGATTCAGCTGAGCTCGTACGTCGACCCGCAGCTGCCGACGGTGGCGTTCGATCGCGGTCGCGTTCTGCAGGTGTTGAGCAACCTCGTCGGCAACGCAGTGAAGGTGACCCGCGAGGGGGGAGAAATCGCGCTCGCCCTCACCGCGATGGGAAACGTGCTGGTCTTCGCCGTATCGGACACCGGCCCCGGCATCAGCGACGACGACGCGCGGCATCTGTTCGACCGGTACTGGCGCGCCGACTCGGTGGAGTACAAAGGCACGGGCCTGGGCCTTTCGATCGCCAGCGGCATCGTGCGCGCGCATGGCGGGAAGATCTGGGTCGACAGCGTGCTGGGCCAGGGCTCGACGTTCTACTTCACCGTGCCACCGGCCGCGGTCGCCGCTACTTCCGCTTGAGCTTCACGTTCAGCTTCACGTCGGCGCCGCCCTGAAACGTGCCCCAACCGGGCTGGTAGCCGTTGGCGGAAATCTCGTACTTCACTTCGCCACCCCACAGATTGTCGCCCGCCCAGGGTGTCTCACCGACGGACTTGCCGGCGATGCGCACGGTCGCTCCGCTGGGCTCGGAATAGATGACGAGCGCGCCCTTCCCCGTACCGCTCGTGGGCAGCGCGAGCTTGCGCTGAAGGCCCGGCACGAACGCGAAGGCAGCGAGCGCCGCGAGGCCGAGGACGCCGAGCAGAAGAATCCACTTGAGGGGGCCTGATCGGCTGGGAACCACCGCCTCGCGGTACGGGCCGGGCTCGACGTACTGCGGGCGAACCGCGCCAGGCTTGCCGACGTCGAGCACGAGCTCGCTGGTGGTGAGCGCGTCGAGCGTGGGCAGTGTGGAGGCCGGCGGTTGGGCGATGGATTCGACGGCCCCGTTCGGCGCCTGTTTTGGCAGGTCACCGGTGAGACGGCCGTCGGCGCGCAGCTGCGGCCCCGACGGGTTCCACTCTTCTTCGTCGTTCTTCTTGTCGGCCATTTATGCGGAGAGCTCGCGCAGCGTTTTCCAGTTGAAGATGCCGATGCGGTGCAGGTCGCCGAAGGTGAAGGTCAGCGCGTAGTTTCCGACCGGGTTGATCTCGATGATCTTCATCTCAGCCGGTATTTTTTCCTGATCGAACGTGCGGCGGCCCGACCATTCTTCGACGCACTCGGCGCACGGGCAGTGCTGCCGCAGCAGCCGCGCGGTCAACTGCGAGTCTTTACCGTCGTCCCACTTGAGGCCAAGCGTGCGCTGGTCTTCCGAGAGGTCGACCTGCACGGCGACTGGCACCCGCACCGCCGGTTTGATCGAATCCCAGAAGTTGCTCATGGCTCTTCCACCAGCGCGACGATGGCCGACGCCAGCTTCAGCGAGAGGCCCCGAATCAGAATCGCTTCGCGGGGCAGCTCATTTGCCAGCAGGCCTTCGCGGTAGGTGAGGTCGAGGCCGAACTCGCGCACGTACGGTGGAAGCGTCGAGGTGTTCACCGCGAAGTCGGGCTGCGTTGGGTAGCGCACCAGGCGGCCCTGAAGGTCGGCCGCGTTCATGATGTAGCGGTCGAGGGCGCCATAGACGCGCTGGGTTTCCTCGACCGGAGAAGCCGCCGCGATCATCAGCGGCCAGATGACGAGCCCGAACCCGAACGCGAGGTTCTTCAGCGATCGGTTCGACTCGACCATTTCGGCGTCGCCGACGATGACGCGGACGAGGGTGACGGGGCCGTCGAGGGCGGCCGCTCCACTGGTGGACGTGACGCGCCAGTAGGGGCGCAGGCGCTGAAGCTCGGCGAGCACCTGGCGGTGTTCTTCGGCCAGCACGGGCACGCGCGCGAACAGCGGCTTTTCACTGACGGTGCGCTGCACCGCCACGTCTTGCGAAAACGGGCTGCCGACGCTCGACCCGAGCATCGTGCCGCTGCCCATCACGGTGGCGACCTCGGTCTTCACGGTCGTCTTCCACTCGGCCGTCTCGAAGAAGGGCTCGAGCACGAGGGTTCGCGCAAACCCCGGATCCGGAGCGGTGATCGGCACCTGCCCCGCCAGGGTCGCCGTCGCGCACCCGGTAGAGAGAAAGAGAAGGAAGAGGACTGCAGGCTTCATGGTCGAAGACGTTCTATCCCGGTTTCGCCGGCAGCAGCGTCACCCGAAACGTCGACCCTTTCCCCAACGCCGATTCGACCGAGATGCTGCCGCCCGCAGCCTTGACGATGCCGTGGCTCAGCGACAGGCCGAGCCCCGTGCCCAAGGGATTCGAAGTTATTCAACGTACATTTTCGGGCTATAGCCAGCGGCGATGGTCAAACGCCTGGACACGTCTGTACCCGACGAAGACGACGCAGCGTCCCACCAGCCCACGCGCCTCGAGGTCTCGCCGTATTTCGGCCGGGTGCCCGACGAGACGATGAGGGTGACGTCGGGGCACCGGCTCGCTCCGACGGTGGCGGGTTTTCGGTTGGTGAATGAAGGCACGGGCAAGGACCTGGTGGTGACGTCGGGCGCGGCGCAGCTGGGCAGCGAGGCGTCGAACGAGCTCGCGCTGGCGGATGCGACGGTGTCGCGCATTCACGCCGAAGTGAAAATCGAAGATCAGCGCGCGGTGGTGCGCGATCTGGGCAGCACGAACGGCACTTTCATCGATGGCGTGCGCATCAAGGAAGGCTACCCGCGCAACGGCTCGCTGCTGCGGCTGGGGCAGGTCACGATTCGGTTCGAGCTGCTCGACAAGCTGCACGGCGTGCCGGTATCGGAAGCGACGCGGTTCGGCGAGCTCGTGGGCCTGTCGCAGCAGATGCGGGTGGCGTTCAAGCTGCTCGAGAAGGCGGCGAAGACGGACTCGACGATCATCATCGAGGGCGAGACGGGCACGGGGAAGACACGCGCGGCGCAGGGGCTGCACGATCAGAGCGCGCGGGCGAAGAAGCCGTTTCTCGTCGTCGACTGTGGCGCGATGCCGGCGAACCTGCTCGAGGCCGAGCTGTTCGGTCACGAGAAGGGCGCCTTCACGGGGGCGACTGCGCGGCGGCTGGGCGTCTTCGAAGAAGCCAACGGCGGCACGGTGTTGCTCGATGAGATCGGCGAGCTCCCTCTCGAGCTGCAGCCAAAGCTGTTGCGCGTGCTGGAAGACAAAGAGATTCGCCGCCTGGGCCAGAACCAGTGGACGAAGGTCGACGTGCGGATTCTGGCGGCGACGCACCGCGATCTGCGCGGCGACGTGAATACGGGGCGCTTCCGGTCAGACCTCTACTTCCGGCTCGCCGTGTTGCGCGTTCCGCTTCCGGCACTGCGCCAGCATGCCGAAGACATTGCCGCGGTGGCCGATGGGCTGCTGACGCGCCTCAAAGCGACCCCGAAGACCCACCCCCGCCTCTTCACGCCGCAGTTCTTCAAGAGCCTCGAGCACCACGCGTGGCCGGGCAACGTGCGCGAGCTTCGCAACCACCTCGAGCGCTGCATGCTGTTCGAAGAGCCAGTGCCGTTCGGTGACGGGGCGACGGCCGCTCAACCGGCGCTGGCGATCGCGGGCGGCTCGTTTCCCGAGGCGCGACAAAAGGCGATCGACGCGTTCGAACGGTCGTACCTCACGTCGCTGCTCGAGAAGCACAAGGGCAAGGTCAGCGTCGCGGCGGTCGAGGCCGACGTCGATCGGGTGTACCTGTATCGTTTGATGCGCAAGCACGGCATCAAGCCGAAGTAACCGCTAAGCTGCCGGGGTCGTGAGGCTCTACGCACTGATCATCGCCGGCGTGTTGCTGGCAGCGGTCGTCCCCACCACGCTGGTCGCGGTGGTGGCGGTCATTTACGCGAACGGGATCACGACCCCGATTCTGATCTCGTCGTTGATCGGACTCACGCTGTCGGGGCTGCTGGCCATCACGGTTGCCCGGCGGGTGACCCGGCCGCTGGCGGGCTTTCGCGAGTTCGCGATGAACATCGCCCGCGGCAAGTTCGGCGGCCAGGTCGAGCATCGCTCGGACGACGAGCTGGGCGAGCTGGCGAAGACGTTCAACTACATGTCAGCGAGCATCGAGGCGTACGACGCCGAGACGCAGCGCCTCGCCGATGACGTGGAATCGGGGTACCTCGAGACGATCGTCGCGCTCGCCAACTCGCTGGACTCGAAGGACCCGTACACCCGCGGTCACGGGCAGCGCGTCGCCGAGCTCGCAGTCGCAATTGGCCGGCGGCTGAAATTGTCCGAGCTCGAGCTGAAGCAGCTGAAGTACGGCGGCATTCTTCACGACATCGGAAAGATTGGAATCGTCGAGACGATTCTTCTGAAGCAGACGCGGCTGAACGACACCGAGATGGAGACGATGCGGGCGCACCCGCTGATTGGTGACCACATCATCAAGCCGGTGCGGTTGCTCTCGACCGTTCGCGCGGCGGTGCGGAACCACCACGAGTGGTGGGACGGCACGGGGTACCCCGATCAGCTGAAGGGCGACGCGATTCCCCTGATGGCGCGGATCATCGCGGTCGCCGATACGTGGGACG
>JAYUXE010000572.1:0-1822 GCA_043753165.1 Archangiaceae bacterium
CGTTTTGAGCGCGATTTCACTCGAACGTGGGGGGTGGGGCGCGCCCGCTTACCCCGCAGGGCGGCCGGCGCGCCCCACCCCCCCACAAACCGCGTTTCCGCGCCTCGAACACGACCTGCGCGCACGCAATCGCCCACTTCGTCGCAGAGCCTGGCCCTTCGCCTTCCGCCAATGCCCGCAAACGGGCCGTTGAGAGAACCCACTGCGCTTCCGATTTCTCGCAGGTGTTCCACGGCAATGCCCCTCGAAGGGCTGCTCGGCACCGTGAACGACGACGCGGTCGTCTCCCTCGAATGGCCACGTCGCGGTACCCTCGAAGCCGCCGACGAAACGCCGCAGTCACGAAACCGGACGACGTCGCACGGTGAAGGCGACATTTGCCGGCACGGCGCCATCGAAGTTCCCATAATGCGCGGCCATGACGACGACCTTGCGGCTCGGCGCAGTCTTCCTCTCGCTTCTTTCGGCAGGCGCCTTCGCGCAGGACGCGGGGACGAAGCCCGCCGGAAAGTTGCCGGTGCTGGTGGTGCTGCCGCCTGCGAGTGATGACCCGGCCGCCCGCGAGCTCGCGATGCTCATCCAGGCGCGCGCGTACGGCCAGCTGCTCGCGACGAACAAGTTTGCGCTGCCGCACATCAAGCAGGTCCTCTCGATGCTCTCGGGCGAGGGCCTCAAGGCCGACCAGCTCGGCACGGCCGAAAATGCCGAGCGTGTCGCGAAGCGCCTGGGCGCCGACGCGTTCGTCTACGGCCAGCTCACCCCGGACGCGAAAGGCTTCACGCTCACCGCCACCGCACAGCCGCTCGCCAGGAAACCGACGAAGCTCACCCCGCAGAAGCTCGACGTCGCGAACGCGATGGTGAAGTCCGTCGAAGACGCCGGCGATGCGCTCGCCTCGGCTCTCTACAAGCTCGTCATCACCGACAAGAAGCAGCCACTCGTTCTGCAGGACGTGCCGCCGTCGACGCTCTCGGACAACGCGATGCGCGGCTTCGCCCGCTGCTACGGCACGCTGATGCGCCAGCCCGCCGGCATCGAGAACCCGACCGTGCTCGACGAGGCCGAGCTCGAGGGCGCCGTCGACGCGTGTGAGAAGGCCGCCAAAGACGACCCTGGTTTCTCGGGCGCCCAGGCCGGCCTCGCGCTCGCCTTCGCGATCCTCGGCGACGACACCCGGGCGGTGAAGGCGCTGAAGCTCGTCGACCCCGCCGACGCCAGGCAGCCCCTCGCGTGGCAGGCCCGCTTCTGGTTGGTGACTCGCTACGAATCGCCCGCCGCCGGTGAGGCCGTGCTGCGTGAGGCGATCGAGAGCCAGCCCGGCTTCCTCCTCGCGCGCAGCTACCTCGCTGAGCTGCTCGATACGCTCGGCGAGCACGCGAAGGCGTCCGAGGCGTGGAAGGCATACGGCGCGCTCGTGCCGAATGACCCCTTCATCCGCACGCGGCTCGCGCGCTCACTCGCGCGGCAGGGCAAGTACCCCGAAGCGATCGCGCTCGCGAAGGAAGTCGTCGGCGCGAATCCGAACAGCCGCGACGCGAAGCTGCAGCTCGCCAATTGCTATATCGACGCAAACCAGTGGGACGACGCGGTGGCAGTGCTCGAGCAGCTCAAGCCCCTGCCCGAAGCGAGCGCCGACGTCTTCCTTCGTCTCGGCTGGGCAAGCTTCCGCAAAGGCGACACTGCCGCCGCGAAGCCGCTGTACGAAGAAGCGCTGGCCCGCGCGACGAAGCCCGGCCAGTGGCGCATGCGCGGCCGTGCCCACTACGACCTCGCGCTCGTGCACTTGAAGAACAAGGACAACGCGAAAGCCGAATCGTCACTC
>JAYUXE010000573.1:0-10151 GCA_043753165.1 Archangiaceae bacterium
GCGAGTCTCGAGGGATCGCACTCGTCGTCCGCGTCCATCCGCGCGATGAACGGCGCCTGCGCGTGCGAGAGCGCGAGGTTCGACGCAAAGACGACTCCTCTGCTCGAAGGCGGGTCGCCGCTGGAAAGCACTTTCATCCGTGGGTCCGAGAAGGACCGCAAGACGTCCAGCGTCCCATCGCGCGAGCCGTCATCCACCGCGATGAGCTCGAGGCGGGTGAGGCTCTGATCGAGGATGCTCTGCACCGCCCGCGCGACGGTGCGTTCCGCGTCGCGTGCCGGCAGCAACACCGAAACCAGGATCCCCACCGTTGCAACTGTAGTCACGGGCCGCTTCAATCCGCGCCCGAATGAAACCCAGAGTCCTCGTGCCGTTGGTGCTGGCCGTCGTCGTGCTGCTCGCGGGCGCCGCGTTCTTCTTTCTGCAATCGAAGCCGGCGGTGGTGGCGCCGGCCGGGGCTCCCGCGACGCTGCTCGTCCAGTCGAATCCGAATGGAGCGGCCGTCAAGCTCGACGGTTTCCCCTATGGCGTGACGCCCGTCGCGATCTCACCCGTCGCTGCGGGCGACCATTCGCTGGAAGTGGCAGGGGCCCCGAAGCAGGTCATCACGATTCAGCCGGGAGAAAGACGCGACGTCACCGTTCAGATCTCGCCCTGATGCGGCAGGCGTGGTGTGTAGACTTAAGCCCCTTCGCAGCATGAGCACGGACTCCACGCCAGTTCCCGAATTACCCGACCGTCTCGAGACGGTGCGCATGGACGCGCTCTCGGCGGCGGCGCGCGATGGCAGCCGTGGCGTGCTCGAGATGCACCGGGCGATCGCGAACCGGTTGTTGCGAGAGGGCGCTCCGGCGCGCGCGTTCAGCGAGCTCGTGCGCGCGACGCGCGAAGTTCCGATGAGCGCGCACCTCGCCGCCGCGCTCGCCCACATCGCCCTGCGAGCCGGCACGCTTTCCGCTGCCGTCACGCTGCTGACCCAGGGGCTCGATGAAGTCGACGGGCAAGAACGCGCCGGCGTTCGGCACGCGCTCGCCCGCCTCTACCGCCGCAGCGATGATCTCGAGCTGGCGCGGGAACAGCTGGTCGTGCTGCTTGCCGAGAACCCGACCGACCGCCGCGCGCGCCTCACGCTGAACGCGCTGCTCGAGCGCGAAGAACGGTGGGACGAGCTCGATGCGTCGCTCGAGAAAGAGACGCGCGAAGAGCTTCGCCGCGGCACGCTTCGCCGCGCTTCCCGCACCGCCCTGAAGCGTGCCCGCCTGTGGGGCGAACGGCTCGACAACCCCGCGCGCGCGGCGCTTCGCTACGGCCAGGCCGCGCAGTTCGCCGAGCAGGGCAAAGACTTCGAGAGCTGCTTTCTGTTGCGCCTTCTGTGGCTGCGCTCGCTGCACAAGTCGAATGCCCCCGAGCGCGCGATGACGGAAGCCGTCGACGCGGCGATGCGCGCTGGCGTTCGCGTCGGCAAGGTCGACCGCGTGCGCCACATGGTGACCGAGCTGCAGCTCAAAGGCGCTGCCATCTCGCTCACCGACATCGCGGTGCCGATCGTCACCGAAGGAAAAGAGCCGACCGCCGCCGAGGCGAGATCTTTTCGTGAACCCAGGCGCAACTCGACGCAGATCGAGTTGATGGCCGTCGCCGCCGAAGCCGAGAAGGCGGGTCGCAAGCCCGAGGTCGCGGCGCTGCTGCGCGCGGCGATCGACGAAGGTCCGGACCCGCAGGCGCTCAAGCGGCTCGAGGCCCACTTCGTCGCGCGGGGCGCCTGGCGTGAGCTCGCCCAGTTCTACGGAGACAACGCCCAACGCGCCCGCGGCAACACCGAGAAGGCGCAGTGGAAAGAGAAGCTGGCCGAGCTGCTGGAGTCCGAGCTCAACGACGCCGTCGGGGCCGCCCGTGCGTGGGCCGAAGTGGTCGAGCTGACCGGCGATCAACGCGCAGTGAAGGAACAGGTTCGCCTTCATTCGGAACGCAAAGACGGCAAGAGCGTGCGTCGCGCGCTCGATGAAGGCGTCAGCCGCGCCACCGCCCCGCTCGCCCGCGCCGATGCCCTGGTCGCCCGCGCGGAAGAAGCGCTGACCCGAAAGGACCAGACGGTGGCGCGCGAAGATTTTCAGGCCGCGCTCACCGCCATTCCGCAGCATGCGGCGGGGCTCGCCGGACTCGCCGAGCTCGGCGACCTTCACCTGCTGCCACTGCTGAAGCAGGCGCTGGACAACATGCCGCGCCGCAAGGCCGGACGCGGAGAGCTGTATCGCCGGCTCGGCCGCCTCGCCGACACCAGCGACAAGGAATCGGGCCTCGGTCAGCTCGCGTGGGCCGAGGTGATGTTCGAGCTGCCGGACGACGAAGAAGCGCAGGGCCGGCTCTCGGTGCTCGCTCGCGCGGGCGGCAATTCGGCCCAGCTCGAGACGACGTTGAGGGCGCAGATTTCGAAAGTTCCGCGCGGCCCGCAGACGCGGCTCGCCCGGCTCGAGCTCGTCTACCTGCTCGAGAACGCCGAGCGCCTCGACGACGCCCTGGCCGAGCTGCGGCAGGCCGTGCGCTTCGAGCCGGGTCACCAGGAGGCCTGGTTGGCCCTGGCCGATCGGCTCGAGCAGCGCAGCCAGTGGGCCGAGGCCGCCTGGGCCCTGGAGCACGGCACGACCGCGACGTCCGACGGCTCGCTGCGAATGAAGCTGTGGATGCGGCTGTCGCGCTTCACGGCAGAGAAGCTGGGCGACAAAGAAAAGGCCGAGACGTACGCGAACCGCGCCGACAAGCTTCGCCGCGAGCTGGCGGAAGACGAGCAGGCCGTCGAGGTGACGAATTCGGCGCCGCTGGTTTCGGCCCCGAGGAATGCGCGGCCGCCTGCGAGCTCGGAGGCGACGCCGATCAACCGCGAGTTCGAACGGCTCGCCGAGCTGCTCGAGGCAGTGCCGGAGCCCGAGCCGACGCCGCCGCTGCCGACGCTGATTCCCAGGCGGGGCGGGGTGCCTGCGGCGGCGATCGAGATGCTGCGCCTGCTCGCGTCGGGCGGGATGGTGAAGGTGAAGCCGGCCCCGACGCCCAGGGTCGAGAGAGCCTCGGTGCCGTGGGCCGAGGTCGCGCAGAAGGGTCCGAAGCTTCCGGCGAAGCCACCGGCGCCGTCGGTGCCGTGGGGCGACGAAGTGAAGAGCGCCGGGCGCGGCGTCGCGGTGCCCGGGCTCGAGCCGCGACCTGAGCTGAAGAGCGCCGGGCGCGGCGTGCCGGTGCTGCCAATCATGCCGCCGAAGAGCGCGGGCGTCGGCATTCGCATTCCAGCAGTCGAGCCGCGCCAGAAGCCGGCGGTGCCGCTGAAGCCACGGGCGAGCGCTCCGGACACCGCGTTGCACCTCGCCGTCACCGCGCCGCAGCCCGCGCTGCAACCCGTGCTGCAGGAAACGAAGAACCTTCGCGTGCCGCAGGTGCCCGTCGAGCCGCCGTCGCGCCCGATTCAGTTCGAGGCCGACGACGACGAATGGGAAGGCAGCACGGTCGGCAAGCTCGACGACGACCAGGACATCTCGGTCGAAGAGGCGATGAGCGGCGATGATGACCTCGTCGAAATCGGCAGCGCGGATCTGCTCGCGCCCATCGACGAAGATTGGGAAGCGCCACCTGGCGAAATCTCGGACGAAACGCCCGGCCATTTGACCCAGGAAATCCCGGTGTCGCCCGCGCTCGGAGATCCCCTGCTCGTCGTGCCGCCTTCCTTCGGCCCGTCGCCTGCGAAGGTTCACAGCAAGGAACGCGAGCAGCTGTTCGAGCGCGTGCGGGGCGCTCCCCTGGACCCCGACGCGTACCGCCTGCTCGCCGAGCACTTCGACGCCGGTGGCGATGCGACGCGCAGCAGCCTGATGCTGGAGATTGCGCTGGCGCTCGAGGGCGACCCCCACGCCGCTCCGCGCGCGCCGAAGATGATCTTGTCGGCGACCGATCGCGCCGGCTTGAAGCACCCGGTGCTTCGTGGAGAAGAAGGCGAGCTGCTCGGGCTGTGCGGGCTCGCGCTGTGCCGCATCTACCCGACGCGCGGACCCGAAGCCGGCACGCGCGACGAGTTCCGCCTCGACCTCGGCAAAGGGGCCAAAATCGCCGCCGACGCCCTGCTCACCGCCGTCCGCATTCTCGGCCTCCGTGCGCCCGACGTTTACCCCAGCAACGACAATGGCCCGCCCTTCGCCCTCGTCTTCCCCGGCATGCCGCGCCTGCTCGTCGGCCGCCTCGCCATCAAGCGCGAGCTGCCTGAAGCCGAGCTGCGCTTCTTTGCGGGACGCGCGCTCTTCACCCAGAACCCCGACCTGCTGTGCCTGCGAAACCTGCGGCGCGAGCAGCTGGCCCGTTCGCTTCAGGTGTTGAGCCAGGTGCTCCGAGGCCAGTCGTTGACGGCCGAAGCGCGCGCCGTGCGAGATGGGCTGCCGCCGAAGGGGTGGGAAAGGCTGAAGCAGCTGAACGAGAAGGTCGGCCGATCGATGAACCTCGCAGCGCTGGCGGAAGGCGCCCGCCACTCGGCGAACCGGGCGGGCCTGGTGGTGTGTGGCGGCGTCGCTCCGGCGCTGGCTGCGCTTCGGGCCAAGAAGGCGCTGTCGAGCGAAATGATCGAGCTGGTGCGGTTCGCAGCCAGTGAACGGTACCTGCTGCTTCGCTCGCGAAAGCTCGGCGCGAAGTAGTAGGACGCCGCCCATGCTCATCTCGACCAAACAAGCCCTCACCGGCCAGGCCGCGGTCGGTTCCGAAGTGACCGTGCAGGGGTGGATTCGCACCAAGCGCGACTCGAAGGCCGGCATCAGCTTTCTCGCGGTCAACGACGGGTCGACGTTCGACTCGTTGCAGGTGGTCGCTCCGAACACGCTTGGCAACTACGCGAACGAAGTGGCGAAGCTGAACACGGGCTGCTCGGTCATCTGCACGGGCACGCTGGTGCAGTCGCAGGGCAAGGGGCAGAGCGTCGAAATTCAGGCGACCGACGTGAAGGTGGTCGGCCTGGTCGACGACCCGGACACGTACCCGGTGCAGCCGAAGCAGCACTCGCTGGAATTTCTTCGCGAAGTTGCCCACCTGCGTCCGCGCACCAACACGTTCGGCGCCGTCGCCCGCGTACGCAACTGCATGGCCCAGGCGATTCACCGCTTCTTTCATACGAACGGTTTCATCTGGGTCAACACGCCCATCGTGACCGCCAGCGATGCAGAAGGCGCGGGCCAGATGTTCCGCGTCTCGACGCTGGACATCGCGAACCTGCCCCGCGACGACAAGGGCGCCGTCGACTGGAAGAAGGACTTCTTCGGCAAAGAGACTTTTCTCACCGTGTCGGGCCAGCTGAACGTCGAGGCGTTTTGCCTGGCGATGTCGAAGGTCTACACGTTCGGCCCGACGTTCCGCGCCGAGAACTCGAACACCACCCGGCACCTCGCCGAGTTCTGGATGATCGAGCCCGAGATCGCGTTCGCCGACTTGAACGCCGACGCGACGCTCGCGGAAGAGTTCCTGAAGTACGTCTTCAAGGCGGTGCTCGAAGAACGCGCCGACGACATGAAGTTCTTCGTCGAACGCCACGACAAGGCGGCGATCACGCGGCTCGAGGCCTTCATCAACTCGTCGTTCGAGCGCATCGAGTACACCGACGCGATCTCGATTCTCGAGAAGTCGGGTCAGAAGTTCGACTTCCAGGTGAAGTGGGGCACCGACCTGCAGACCGAGCACGAACGGTACCTGGTCGAGAAGCACGTCGGCCGGCCGGTGGTGGTGATGAACTACCCCGAGGCGATGAAGGCCTTCTACATGCGGCTGAACGACGATGGAAAAACCGTGGCGGCGATGGACGTGCTGGCCCCCGGCATCGGCGAAATCATCGGTGGCTCACAGCGCGAAGAACGGCTCTCGGTGCTCGACCAGCGCATGGCGCAGTTCAAGCTGAACCCCGCGCACTACCAGTGGTACCGCGATCTGCGCCGCTACGGCTCGGTGCCGCACGCGGGCTTCGGGCTCGGGTTCGAACGGCTCGTCGTCTACGTGTGCGCGCTGGCGAACATTCGTGACGCGATTCCGTACCCGCGCGCGCCGGGCCTCGCCGAGTTCTAGGCCGTGCGGCTCACCGCCGAGAAAGCGAATGCGATGTTGCGCAGCTCCGACTGGAAGGAACGCCAGGCGGCGCTGAAGTCGCTGCCGGAGGATGTCGATGTTGGGCTGGCAGCGCAGGTGCTGGGCGACCAGTTCGCCGACAGTCGCAGCGTCTGGGGCGTGGCGCGGATTCACAAGAAGCTGCCCGAGCCGGTGATTCGCGCGCTGCTGCAGCGGCTCGAGGGCGTGGTGAGCCCGGCGTCGATTTTCGTGCGCGCGTTCCTCGCGGGGACGACGGAGCTCGCCGACGCGTGGGAACAGGCGATGTACCGGCTGCTGTCGCTGGACACGACGTACGCGTGGGGCAGCAAGCAGAAGCGCGCGAAGCTCGAGGCGCTGGCGGCCGAGCCGAAGGTGGTCGAGGCGCTGCAGGCGTCGGTGGTGACGACCGAGACGATGCGAATGGACGCGCTGGCGGTGCTGGCGATCGACGCGTCCGAAGCTTCCGTCGACGCGCTGATGCCACACTTCGAACGGGCGGCGCGAGAGAAGGACCAGAAGCTGGATCGGCTTCTCGCGCTGAAGAAGTACGCGTCGCCGACGCCGGCGATGACAGCGATGCTCGCGCGCGTCGATGCGATGGTGGGTGAACGGAACTCGGCCTCGCCGGCGCTCGAGTTCGCGGCAAGTATCGGGCTCGGCGCGATGGAGAAGTTCTGGTTCGATTTGTTCCTCGCGTCGGACGCGGTGAACGCGAACGGCGTGCCCCAGTTTCAGGGCGGGCTGCACTTCGACAGCGGGCAGCTGCACTGGTTCTCGTGTCACTTGAGCGAAGTTCAACCCGCGAGCCTCAAGTTCGAAGGCTCTCGGTTCGGCACGAAGGGCGTTCAGTCCGACGCGCTGAAGCTCGGCGCCTGTGAGCCCGACCGGGTCCCCATCTGGCTCGAAGGCGCCGCCCGCAAGCTGCGCTGCCAGTGGAACTTCGAGTACGGGCGCCCGCGCACGAACCTGCGTGGGAAGAAGCGCGATCAGATGATGGCGTGGCTGCGAGGCGAGGCATGAGAGAGCCAGAAAACCCGCTGCAAGACTTCACGGTCTTCGACTGGCTCGCCGTGGGTGCGACGGGGCTCGCCGTCCTCTTCTGCTTTCAGTTCCCGTTTCTCGCGGCGCCCGCGTTCGCAAAGATGTTCAAGGACTTCGGAGGCGAGCTGCCGGACCTGACTCAGCTGGCGCTGACGGTTTGGTTCCCGCTGATGCTCGGCCTCAACCCCGCGTCGATCGTCTTCCACGCGCTGGCGCAGAAGCACACGCTGTCGCGGCGCAGGCTGTTGATCGCCGCCGCGCTGGTGATGTCGCTGGGCTTTAGCGGTCTGCTGGTGCTGGCGATGTATCTGCCAGTCTTCGAGACCGGACAGCAGATCGAGTAGCCAGCTGCTCGTAGAAGTACTTCCGGAACTGCAGGGTCACGCGGTCGGTTGCGACGCTGAGCTCTTCACTGGCCGGCGGCACCTGCACGGGAAGCGAGCCTTCGACGATCGCGCGATCCTGCGCGGCGACGATTCCGTTGAAGTAGCTGAACAGCGGGTTCAAGATTGCCGCCTTCGCAAAGCTGCGCGCGCCCACGATGATCATCCGCGTCTGCTTCGGCCCCACCGGAACGCAGATCGCCTGAATGCGGAACGTCTGATTCGGAATCGGCACGTTCAGCGACATCATGTTCGGCTGGTAGAAATCGAGCGACGCGCTCTTGTTCTGGTTGTCGATGTCCATCGTCGAGTGGCCCCCGAACTCGGTCGGTTCCCACACCACTTCCATCTTCCCACTGCAATGCCGAGAGCCGCCGGGGCGAGATGTTCGTGCAGTCCGTCGCCTTCGGCTGGAAGAACGGCGTCGGCGCGATCCACCTGCTCGGCCTTCACGCCGGCCTGGGCCACCGCCAGCTCGGGCCCGCCTACGTCACCGAGATTCTAGAGCCCACGCTGCAGTCGGCCGAGGCCCGCATCGCGCGACACATCGAGAAGAAGGGCCTGGCCGAATGCGACGTGCGCCACGCCGCGCTTGCGCTGCTCTCACCGCTGGTGCTCGGCCTGCTGCACCAGGACGGGCTCTTCGGAGCCAAGTGCCGGACCCTCGACCTCGACGCCTTTCTCGACGACCACGTGAAGCAGTTTCTGCGCGCTCACCGGCGGTGATGCGGCCCGGCATCCATGAACGCCAGGTTCAGGTCTCCACCATCTGCAACGCCCGCGTCGTAGCCACCGCTGAACACCGGGCGAGGGTGCATGCGCGCGACCGGGCCCTGCGCCCCGACAGAGAGCGCGACCAGCACCGACGCGGCGATCGCCAGAAGCACCGCTGCCATCGGACGTGAGGGCGCCTCACCGAGCGCGATGCCCCGCGCCTTCAGCTCACGCGTCGCCGCCGTCTGCAGCTTTCCCGCGCAGCTCGCGCACGCCGAAAGGTGCTGCTCGAACGAAGGAAGCTCGTCGTCACCGAGCCGCGCTTCGGCGAATCGCTTCAAGTCGAAAACCGAAACGTGGGCGTTCATTCGATCGCTCCTTTCAGGCGCGCGCGGACTTCGCAGAGGCTCTGGCGCAGGCGCTGCAACGAGAGCCCGAGGCGGCCGGCGAGCTCGGCCTGCGGCGTGCCCGGGTTCTGCATCACCGTGGTGAAGACCTGCTGCGCGCGCGGTGAAAGCCCGGCGGCGGCGAGCTCGGTCAGCTGCAGCAGTTCGCGGCTCTCGAGGCGCGCGTCGGGCTGCGCATGGGGGTCGGTCGCTTCGGGCGCGTCTTCCCACGGCACGTGGCGCCGCTGCTGCCGCCGGTAGTCGCTGGCAAGAAACAGCGCCTGTCGAATCGCGAGGCCGGGCAATTCCATGCGTTCGAGCTTGCCCGCCTGCCACTGCTCGAACAGCCGCGCCCATGCGTCATGCGCCAGCTCGCGCGCCTCGTGGATCCGCAGGCCCTTCGACAACAGCGCGAGCACCACCACGTGGTCGTGGCGGGCGATCTGCGCAGTCCAGTCGGTGTCCATCACCACCTCTCAACGGCCCGAGGCGTCACCCATATCGCGCGCGCCCTTTTTCTGCGGTCAGTTTCTCGAACAGCCCGGCACCGGAGCGATGATCGCGTCGCACGGGTGCCAGAGCCGGCCCAGCTGGTTGGGCGACAGCTGCGTCGTCGGCGCTGTGCCGGCCGCGACCGTTCCACACGAGTCGACGGCGTCGAAGCCAATGCTGCTGCAGGACGGGGAAGATCCGGACACAGGCAGGTAAGGCGAGACGCGGGCCACCGCCGCCGTGGGCGCGAAGGTGGGGTTGGAGCCAGGCGCCACCGTACCCGGCGCGACCCGGAGCTCACTCATGCCGCCTCCAGTGTTGTTGAACCAGCCGCTGCACAGATTGGCGCCCTGCATCGTCAGCGACGAAATCTTCAAACCGTAGAGCCCGGTGCTTTCGGCAGGAAGCGCCGCACTGCACGTCGGCGCGAAGGCCCGGTTGCGAATCGCGACATACACGCCGCGAGGGGGGATGACGTCGCCCGGCCCGAAGTTCATCCATCGATGGCTCGCGACCGAGCCCGACGCGTTGCGGTAGGCAAAGTGATGCCCAGCGAGCGACACCGGGCAGTTCGAGAGGTTGGTGATTTCCACCGATTCGCCCGCCTGGCACGTGTCGTGGTTCAAGCAGTCTGACGAAGGGCAGGACCCTTCGCCGTTCACCACGTATTCGCTGAGGACCACGTTGGTCGCCGTCGGCCCCGTCGAGGTCGAGCATTCGGCGACGATGCCGATCGACAGCTGCGACGGTGCAGAGCAACACGCGGGCTCGCCGACGCGGCACGCTCGCACTTCGAAGACGGTGGCCGTACCCGGCGGCGGGCCTCCTGCGGCTGCCCGAATCGCAGGGCGCAGGTGATTCTGACCCTGACTTGCCGAGGCGAGCACCGTGGGGTTGTTCTCTGCCCTCAGTTGGTACTCGAGCGCCGCCGGCACGGGCGCAAACTGAACGATTGGCCGGCCATCCCAGCTCGTACCGCACGCCGTGCTCACCGGGGGCACGGGCGGCGACACGCAAGCGGTGGTCGTGACCATGCTGG
>JAYUXE010000574.1:0-10149 GCA_043753165.1 Archangiaceae bacterium
GCAGCGACCTGGAAGCCAGCGGCCGGCAGCGTCGACCGGTTGGTGCCCTTCACGCGGATGTCGTACGTGCCCGGGTAGATGGCGGTCGCGAACGCGAAGGTCGCCGACGAGCACGGGATGTTGGCGGTGATGACGTGGCCCTTCGCCTTGTCCGTGAGCTCGACCGTCGCCTTCACGTCGTTCGGGTGATTGAGGCACTCGGTGCCGATGTCAGTGGGAGCCGCGCCGTTGAGGGTGACCGTGCCACTGAGGGCCAGCGTCTTCACATCGAACACCTGGCCGGGAATCGGGCCCGCGACGACGAGCTGGCCCGACAGGAAGCCGCCCTCGGGAATGTTCGAGAACTGTGTGCCGTGCGTGCGCACTTCGTAGGTGCCCGGGTACAGCGAGCCCGTGAACGCATACGTGTTCGACGAGCACGGGATGTTGATGGTGAACGCGTAGTCCTTGTCCTTGTCGATGAAGGTGACGAACGCCTTCGTCTCGGCCGGGTAGCTGCTGCAGCGCGTGCCCACATCCGACGGCGTCGAGCCGTTCAAGGTGACGTTGCCGGTCACCGCCTGTGCCTTCACGTCGAGCACCTGCCCCGAGACCGCCGCGGTGACGACCAGCGGGGCCGGCGCCTGCCACATCAACGCAGGCAGCGTGCTGTATTGCGTGCCGCGCACTTTCACTTTGTACGTGCCCGGAGCCAGCACCGCGCTGAACGAATAATCGGCCACGTTGCACTTGATGTCGGCGTAGACGGTCTCGAAGTTGGCCTCAATGAACGAGACGACGGCCTTGGTGTCGTTCGGGTAGTTCGTGCAGTTGCTGCCCATGTTCGCGGGCACCGCTCCGTTGAGCGTGACCTTGCCGCTGACGGTGACGGTCTTCACGTCGAAGACTTTTCCAGCAACCGCTGCGTTGACGACGAAGCCTTCGGCGACAGTGAAGTTCTTGTCGGGCAGGTTGGTGAAGCTCGAGCCGTCGACGCGCACCGCGTAGGTGCCGGGAAACAGATGCGCGCTGAACGCGAAATTCGCCGAAGCACAGGGCACTTCGAAGCGCGTCTCGGCGAATGTCGTCGCGTCGCGGAAGCTGACGTAGGCCTTGGGGAGGTTGGGGTTCGTGTTGCACACCGTGCCGACGTTGACGGGCTGCACGCCGTTGAGCGTGACCGTGCCGCTGACCTTGAAGGCCTTGATGTCGAGCACCTGCGCAGCAGTGGGGGCGCTGACGTTCAACGCGGGGTTGATGACGCCGAACGTGCGCGGCAGGTCGGTGCCGGTGTGGCCCGACGCGCGGACTTCGTACGTGCCCGGGTACAGGTCGAGCGAGAACGTGCTGCCTGCGTTCGAGCATGGAATTTCGAAGTCCACCGTGTAGCCACGGGTCTTGTCGGCAAAGACGAGCGAGACCTTCGGCTGCGTGGGGTACTGCATGCAGGTGTTGCCCACGTTGGCGATGGCCGCTCCATTGAAGGTCACGGTGCCGCTGACCTTCACGGTCTTCACGTCGAGCGCGAGCATGTTCGGAGTGCCGCCTGCGCAGGCGCCGAACGCATTGCACGCATAACCTGCCGGGCACGACATCTGGCACATCACGCCGCAGACGTTGGCGAGGCCCGAGCCGCCGCAGGTCAGCGCCCCGGCGCAGATGCCGCAGGTGATTTGAGCACCGCAGCCGTCGTCGATGCTGCCGCAGTTCTTGTTCTGCGCTTCACACGTGGTCGGGGTGCACGTGCCACCACCGCCCGTGCCGCCCGAGCCGCCGCCGGCGCCGCCACCGGAACCGCCGCCCGCGCCACCTTCCTTGCAGTAGCCGGCCTGACACGACTGCGTGCCGACGCAGGTGTCACACATGTACCCGAGCCCACCGCACGCGCTGACGGCGTCACCGGGCTGGCAGACGCCGGTGGTGTCGCAGCAGCCACCGCACGTCTCGGGCGAACAGGTCGAGGTCGAAGACGGGCTGCAGGCCGCAGCGAAAAGGATGAGAGCGAGGATCGGTGCGCGGGAATTCATGTTTGCTCCAGACGGCGTGTGGGCCAGCGGGCGAGGAACCCGGGACCTCGAAGCCATGAGCAAAAAGAAAAGACCGCGGTGAAGGTTCGATTCTCAGGCGATGAGAAATCGCCTGCCGGCATCGAGCGGTCGAGGGCCACGCGGCGGCCACGAAGCGGCGCGTGCGAGGGGGACGGTGCCTACAAGTTGTCCCAGCTGTAACCCTCGGCATCGAGGGCGTGGTCTGCCAGCGACTTGATGAGCTCGTCGTCGTTGTCGTCGATTTTCGCGAAGTGCGAACGAACGCGACGGCGCACCTGGCCCGAGAGGACTTCGAGGATTTCGAGCTCTTTGGTGACGGAGGTCGCTCCGCGTTCCTGGATCTCGGTGGAGACGCGAGACATCGTGCAGGCGAGCACGAACAAATCGATCATCGCGTCGGCGAGGCGCTTGGTGGCGAACTGCTTCCCGATGATGTTCTTGCCGTGCTTGCGCAGCACGCGGTCGACGGCAGCGGCGAGGTCGCGCGTGAGTTCTTCGAACAGCAGCTGCTTCTCTTTGATCGCCGGGTGCAGCGCGCTGAACGTCGTCTTGTCGCGTTTGATGACGTTGGCCAGAGACGCGCGGCGGCGCGCGTACTCGCTCAAGACGCCGAAGCCCTTGATGGGGTTGTCGAAGATTCCTCGCAGCGAGGACGACAGCTCTTTCAATGACGAGCCGACTTCATTCATCGCGGTGAGGGCGATGAAGAGGCGAAGAATGTCGTTGGTGCCTTCGAAGATTCGGTTGATGCGGGCGTCGCGCATCGTGCGCTCGTACGGGAAGTCGCACATGTAGCCATTGCCGCCCGCGATCTGCAGCGCTTCGTCGGACGTGCGCCACAGCGATTCGCTGCCGAAGACCTTCGCGATCGCCGCTTCGACGGCGTAGTCCTGCTGGCCCGAGTCGACCAGGTGGTTGACCATGTTGACGGCCGATTCGGTGGCGTAACAGTCGACCACCATGTGACCGATCTTCTGCTTGATGAGGCCGAACTCGGCGATGGATTTGCCGAACTGCACGCGCTCTTTTGCCTGCCTGGTCGACAGCTGAATCAGCTTCTTCATGCCGCCGACGGTGCCGCCGCCCAGGCCCGAACGGCCCGAGTTCAGAATCTTCATCGCGACGACAAAGCCCTTCCCCACTTCGCCAAGCACGTTGCCGACGGGAATCCGGACGTTGTCGAAGTGCACCGTCGTCGTCGACGACGCGCGAAGGCCCATCTTGTCTTCGTGCGGCCCGATGCTGACCCCGGGCATGTCGCGCGTGACGACGAACGCCGTCATGTTGCCGCGCTCGGCCTGACCGCCCGTCTTCGCGAACACGGTGAAGAACTGCGCGATGCCGCCATTGGTGATCCACAGCTTGTTGCCGTTGAGCACCCATTCATCACCATCGCGAACGGCGGTGGTCTTGATGGACGCGGCGTCGGAACCGCTGCCGGGCTCGGTGAGGCAGAAGGCGGCGATCATCTCGCCGGTCGCGAGCTTCGGCATCCACTGCTTCTTCTGTTCATCGGTGCCGAAGAGCAGCAGGCCGCGCATGCCGATCGAGCTGTGGGCCCCGACGGTGACGGCGACCGAGCCGTCGTACTTCGCGATTTCCTGCAGTGACCGCGAATACGAGGTGGCGTTCATGCCCATGCCGCCGTGCTCTTCGGGGACGATGAGCGAGAAGAGGCCGAACTGGCGCAGCTCTTCGATGAAGCTCGCCGGCAATTCCCCCGCGCGATCCCACTTGCGGAAGTCCGCCTCGTGCGGCTTGAGCAGCTGGTCGAGCGAGCCGATGACGTTCTTCAGGACCTCTTTGTCCTGCGGCTTCATCTTCGGGTACGGGACGATCAGCTCTTCGTCGATTTCTCCGAAGCACATCGAGGTGACGAACGAGCGGTGGTCGGGCGATTCGGGGCGCATGCTTTCATTCATAGCGCAGCGCGTCGTAGCCCGCCCGCCCCTTCACCTTTGTGGCGAGCCAACCCCTCGCCACTTCTTCGCTTCATCCCTTCGATCGAATTCGATCGAAGGTTTCGACGCGGTGCGGCAGGCGGCTACTTGGAGGCGAGCAGGGACACCGGCTGGATGTCCGGCGGCTCGGCGAGCAGGTCGGGAGCCACCTTCATCAGGGCCTTCGCAATCTCGCCCTCGAGGTGCGCCTTGCGGCCGGACTCGTCGGCGAACGCATCGAAAATCCAGCACTGCTTGTCGGCGGTCTGAAACGCGTACCAGACGACCGTCTTCGCCTCGGCCGTCGCGAGCGCCTGCGCGCCCTTCAGCAGGTTCTGCAGCTCGGCTTCCTTCCCCGGCTTCGCCTTCAGTCGCGCCAGCAATCCCACGGTGAGCATTGTCGTTTCCCCACATCGAATGGCCGGAATTGGCCGAGGCGATGAATACGGTTTGAACGGTTCCGGGGCGAGTGGCGGAAGCGACAACTTTGATATTAATACCGCCATGCGCATCGCCATGCCCCTGGTCGCCGGCGTCTTCGATTCCGGCGTGAGCGTCCTGCTCGACCTGTTTGCCACCGCCCACGCGCTGTCCGACGGAGCGCACCGCTTCGAGGTGGTGCGGCTCGGCCTCGGCGACGAAGTGGTGACAGGCCAGGGCGCGCGGCATTCGACGCAGCCATGGAAGAAGGCGCGCGCCCGGTTCGACCGCGTGGTGGTGCCCGGGTTCTGCGCGGGGACGTCGGCGGACGTCGTGAAGCGAATGCAGACGGCCGAGCTCGGGTCGCTGGTCGAATGGGTGGCCGCGGCGCATCGGCAGAAGGCGCGCATCGACGCGGCGTGCTCGGGGACATGGGTGCTGGGCAGCGCGGGGTTGCTCGACGGGCGCGAGGCGACCACGAGCTGGTGGTTCGCGGAAGCGTTCGCGGCCGCGTATCCGAAGGTGCGGCTCGACGCGAAAAAGACGGTCGTGCACAGCGGCACGCTCACCACAGCGGGCGCGGCCTTCGCGCACATCGACCTGGGGCTTTCGATTCTTCGCAGCGTGAGCCCCGCGCTTGCGATGAAGGTCGCGAATCATCTCGTCACCGAGTCACGCCCGTCGCAGGCGGTCTACTCGGCCGAGCACCACGTGCCGGTGGACGACGCGGTCGTGCGCAAATTCGAGAAGCTGGTCACGGCTTCACTGGCGCAGCCCTTCTCACTCGAGAAGACGGCAAGGCAGCTGGGCACGTCGCCGCGGACGCTGCAGCGAAAAGTCACCGAGGCGGCGGGGCAGAGCCCGATGCAGTTCGTGCAGGCGCTGCGGCTGCGGCGCGCGCTCGGGTTGCTGCGGCAGGACGACGACGGCGTCGACGCGATCGCCGCGAAGGTCGGGTACCAGAATGGACACACGCTGCGGCAGCTGATCCGCCGCGAGCTGGGGGCCGGGGTTCGCGAGCTTCGCGCGCGCGGTTAGTTCTTCACCGGAATCGCCGCGCCATCGAGCCACGCACGCAGCTGGGCGTCGCTGAACAGCTTGCCGACGATGTGGTAGCGGGAGACGAAGCCGGCCGAGGTCGCGGCGTCCTCGCAGAGGACCGCAGTGGGCGCGAACACCGCCAAATGGCACAGCTGTTCGGACTTCGCGTCGACGCGCAGAAAGGCGACGTGGAAGTCCATGCCGACGACGTAGAGGCCTTCGCCGTGGGTCGCTCGGAGGCTGGCGAGCAGCGATTTCACGTCGCCGTCGCGAAACCGCATCGTCTGCTCGGGCGCCGCGAGTGTGCGGACGATGTACTCGCTGGCCTGCTGGGCGAGCTTCACCCGCTCGACCTTGAAGCCGGCGTCTCGCATCAGGGTCGACACGTAGTAGCCGCAAGCGATCGCGCCTTCGCGGGGGACTTCGGTGGTGCCATAGAATTCCCACGTCGTGCCGGCCCACACCGACGACCAGTCGGATCTTTCGTACTGGTTGACCCGACCGCACTTCGAGCCGAATGGAACGAATTGCTGTCGTTGTTGAACGCCAGAAAAGTCCCCTTCGTCGTCGCAGCCCCCGTCAGCAACCGCATCAGACCGCTTGCGTAGGACAGTTCCGAGTCGCTATGCGGAACGCGTGCGTCAGATTGGGCCGTACAGCCTGAAGAACCCGTGGGTGCTCGCGCCGATGGCCGGCGTCAGTGAGCTGCCCTTCCGCGTGATGGCGTTTCGGCTGGGTGCAGCGCTGTGTCCGACCGAGCTCGTCAGCGCGCAGGGCTTGTTTCACGCGAACACGCGCACGCTGCGGTACCTGCGGCATGACCCGGCGGTCGAACAGCCGTACTCGCTGCAGCTGTTCGGCGGGGACCCCGAGGCGATGGCGAAGGCAGCGACCATCGGCAAGGAATACGGCGCGCAGATCATCGACATCAACATGGGCTGCCCCGTGAAGAAGGTCACCAAGTCGGGCTCGGGCAGCGCGCTGCTCTGCGACCCGGATCGCGCGGCGGCAATCGTGCGCGTGATTCGCGAGGCGACGGGCCTGCCGGTGACGGCGAAGATTCGAAGCGGGTGGGATCACCAGAATCGCAACTTCCTGCAGATGGCGGACGCGCTGGGAAACGCCGGCGTCGCGGCGCTGGCGGTGCATCCGCGCACGCGCGCGCAGGGGTACTCGGGGAAGGCCGACTGGGACGTCATCACCCAGCTGAAGGCGCACGTCGGCGACAAGTTTCCAATCATCGGAAATGGTGACGTGAAGACGGTGGACGACGCGAACCGCATGCTCGACCAGACGCGCTGCGACTTCGTGATGATCGGCCGCTGCGCGCTGGGGAATCCGTGGATCTTCCGGCAGCTCGAGGGCGGGGCCGCTCCGACGCCCGCGGAACGGTGCGAGACCGTGCTGCAACACTTTCGCGAGCACCTGGCGTTCTGCGGGCCGGCGCGCAACGTGCCGGCCGATGCGCCCGCGGCGAAGCGGGAACTGCCGGCCGTCAGCCAGTTTCGCAAGCACCTCGCCTGGTACGCGCATGGGCTGTACGGCGCGTCGGCGTTTCGGCACAACGCGAACCGGCTCGAGTCGGCGGCCGATGTGACAGAGGCCTGCGAACGGTTTTTCCTCGGGGCGAAGGTCGATGCGTCTGCGCCCACCGATGACTACGACGTCGACTACCGCACGGCGCTGGGCTGAACGGTGAAGCGGATCATTCCGTTGGTTGTGCTGTTCGTCGTCTTTTATGTGTTCTTCAGCCGCGCTCCGCTGTCGGAAGAACAACGCGGCTTCTTCGGAAGTGGGTTGGGATACGGGCTCCTTGGACTCGTCTTCCTGGTGGTCTTTGGCATTACCTACTCCCGTACCAGAGGCTGGCAGACCGCCTACAACGAAGGCGCTGCACTGACGCAACAAGGCAGGACCAGCGAAGCGCTCGAGAAGTTCAAGGTTGCGGACCGTAAGTCGTCCTGGTCGATCACAAGCATGACGCTGGGCGCCACCTCCCTGCTGTTGTGGAAAGTTCCGGATGCGATCGCCGCATTTCAGGAATTCGAGCGTCGGACGGGCCGGATCTTGACCCCGACGCCAGAGGCGTTGAAGCAATCCGCCTATTCGAACCTGTCGCTCGCGTATGCGCTGTCGGGTCAACTCTCTGCAGCGCACGCGACCCTCGCTCGAGTCGCTCCACCGAGTGAAATCAGCAGACTCGCCGAAGTTGCGCTCGCGTGTCGCGAACAGCAATGGCAGCGAGCGAAAGAGCTGCTCGCAAAAAACGCGATGCTGCTGGACCAACTGGGCGGTTCCCTTCGCGGCCTGCTCGACGCGCTCATCGCGTGGACGGCGTCGCATCTTGGTGGACCCGGCAGCGAAGTGAGCTCGGTGCGCCTGTTCCGCGAGACGAGCCCAGACGGCCTGCGGCAGGCGTGGCCCGAGCTGGTCGCGTTCGTCGAGCGCGTCGAGGCGGGGCCGAACAGCAGCGCGCTGGCGCTCTGACGCTGTTACCTTCCGCGGCACTTTCCCATGTTCCGTTTCCGGCTCGGCGGCATCCCCATTGAAATCCACTTCAGCCACCTGGCGATCTGCGGGGTCGTGGCGTGGACGGCGGTCGAAGGATTCAAGCCGGACGGCTGGCCGGGCAACGCGATCGAGCCTGCGCAGCCCAACAGCAAGCTCGTCTATGCGCTGTGCTTCAGCCTGTGGATGTCGATCGTCTCGCTGTCGATTCTCGTGCACGAGATGGGGCACGCGGTCGTGTCGAAGGTGTTCGGCTACCGGCCGACCGTGCACCTGGTCGGTCTCGGCGGTCTCACCAACCCGAATGCAAACGAGACGATTCCGTGGCACCGCGATGTGCTGCTCACCCTCGCCGGCCCGCTGTCGGGGCTGACGCTCGGCCTCGTCGCCGGAGCGCTTGGCATCGCGCTCAAAGGCGCCGGCGTTTCTTCGAACCCCCTGACGTACGCGCTGTTCGGCCTGTTCGCGGCGAACCTCTTCTGGGCGGTGCTGAACCTGCTGCCGGTGAGCTCGCTGGATGGCGGTCGAATCGCCAGCGCGGTGCTGACGCGGGTCTTCGGCAGGAAGGGCTTCTTCCTCGCGCAGCTGATCTCGGTCGGCCTCGGAGTGCTGGTGATTGTCCTCGCGTGGGACAACTTCCTGCTCGCGCTGATCATGGGCCTCAACATCGTGCGCGCGATGGCGATGATCTCTGCCTACTTCCGCGGCGAGATGCCTCCCAACGGGCCGACACATCCGTACGAGCTCGCGTTCGTCGCGGCCGAAGCGAAATACAAAGAAGGAAAGCTGGAAGAGGCCGCGGTGCTGCTGAACGCGGTGGGCGAGCACGACCTGCAGCCGCAGCTGCGTGCGCGGGTGCACGATCTGGCGGGGTGGATAGAGGTGAAGCAGGGCGAAGGCCGCAAGGCGCTCGACCATTTCTCGCAAGTGCAGGGGCTCACCGTGGCCCCGCAGGCGCTCGCCGCAGCCTTCTCGTTGATTGGGGACGAAACGCGCGCGCTGCCGCTGTGGGAAATCGCTGCCAGGACGACGAAGGACCCGACGCTGCTGCACGAGTGGGCCGGGTCGCTGATTCGTCACGGGCAGGCAGATCGCGCAAAGGCGATCGACGGGGTGAAGCCGGCGCTCGCGTTCGCTGCGGCCGCGCGCACGGCATTCGTTCGCAAGGACTACCCGATGGCCGGCGAGACCAGCGAGGCCTCGTTCAAGGAAGAGGCGAGCTTCGACCGCGCGTATGATGCGGCCTGTGCGTATGCGCTCGCCGGCCGCACGGATGATGCGCTGCGGATGCTCGACGCTGCGGGCAGCACCGGGGCATTGCGCGCCGATCGGGCCGAGTGGGATGCGGAGCTTCAGTCACTCAAGTCGGATCCCCGGTTCGCTGCCCTGCTCGAGCGCGTTCGTGCGATGAATCGCATTCGTCCCTGAGCGCAGTTGTCCGGATTACTGGCCCCGCGTGACGATCGGATGACGGAGCCCGTCGTTAATCGGCGGTGCCATGACGTCACCAATCGCCACCACCGAAACCGAGAAGCTTGCCTGGGGGAAGAGCATCCCCTTCTTCGCCGTTCACGCCGCCTGCCTGCTCGCGTTCGCGACGGGCGTGACGTGGCAGTGGGTCGTGCTCTGCATCGCCTCTTATTACGTGCGCATGTTCGGAGTGACCGCTGGCCTCCACCGCTACTTCTCGCACCGCGCGTACAAGACGAACCGCGCCGTTCAATTTCTGCTCGCCGTGCTCGGCAGCTTGAGCGTGCAGAAGGGCGTGCTGTGGTGGGCGGCGAACCACCGGCACCACCACAAGTACTCGGACAAGCCGGAAGACATCCACTCGCCGATGCTGCGCGGCTTCTGGTGGAGCCACGTCGGCTGGATTCTTTCGACCCGCTACGACGAGACCCGCTTCGAAGCGATCAAGGACTTCGCGCGATTCCCCGAGCTGGTGTGGATCAACAAGTACTTCCTCGTGCCGGTGATCGCGATGTTCGCCGGCCTCTTCCTCGCCGGCGGCCTGCCTTGGCTCGTCTGGGGCGGCTTCATCCCCACCGTGCTGCTGTGGCACGGGACGTTCACCATCAACTCGCTCTCGCACATCTTCGGAAAGCGGCGGTACCTCACCACCGACACCAGCAAGAACAACTGGCTGCTCGCGCTGATCACGTGCGGCGAGGGCTGGCACAACAACCACCACTACCACCAGAACACCGCCAATC
>JAYUXE010000575.1:0-4533 GCA_043753165.1 Archangiaceae bacterium
CGGCAGCACGAAGCAGCTGCTCGACCGCACCGCCACCAGCGACAAGCAGGCCTTCATCGTGGTGACCGAAGCGGGAATTCTTCACCAGATGCAGCAGCGGTCGCCGAACAAGACCTTCATTCCGGCGCCGCCCGACAACGGCTGTGCGTGCAACGAGTGTCCGCACATGAGATTGAACACCATGGAAAAGCTGTACCGGTGCATGAAGAACAAGACGCCGAGCCTCGACATGAACCCGCTGCTGGCCCAGGCCTCGCTGGCGCCGCTGAAGCGCATGCTGGAGTGGAGCTGATGATTCGCTTCTTCGCCGCACCGCAGTGGGAGCTCGGCAAGCCCAGCGCCGAGACGCTGGAACCGGTTGGCTTCGAGGCCGATCTGATCGCCGAGGCCTTCAAGCGGTCGGAGTACCGGGGCGAACGCCCGTTGGACAAGGCGAAGAAGGTGCTCGAGAACGTCAAGGGCCCGCCGATCTTCGCGCAGCCTCCGAACGATCTTCCCGCCCTGCTGCGTCTGGCCGATCAGCTCACCACCCTTGCCCGCCAGGACGCCGGTGAACGCGCGCGCGTGTGGCGCTGTGAGTGTGGCACCCGGTACGCGGTGCCCGTCGCGTTGCTGCGGCCGGTGTCGATCAAGTGTGAACGCTGCGGCCGCACGCTCGAGCTCGATGTGACCGCGAGCCTCGGTGATGATCAGCTGGTCGAGCCGTTTCAGGGCCGGGTGAATGCGACCCGCAAGAGCCTGTCGGATTTCTTCCGCGAGGCGATGGCGCGCGGTTGGCCGGTGTTGGTCAGCTCGACGTAGCAGCCGATGCGCCGAGCCACGTTGGACATTCTGCGCTGCCCGCGCTGCGAAAGCGGCGGGCTGGTGCCTGAAGACGCGATCTCCGAGCCACGGCTGCACTTCGGGCCGGTGCGCTGTGGCACGTGCGGCGCGCGGTTTCCGGTGGGCGAAGGGATGATCGACCTCGTCGGAGATCGTGCGCAGCCCCAGGGGTTGCAGGGCGCGCTCGAGACGCCGTGGGTGGCGCGCAGCTACGAACGGTACGTGCGGCCGTCGCTCGAGCTCTTCCTGTCGCGCGGCCAGTTTGATCGCGACAGCGAGTACCTGATCTACCGATCGCTGCTGGGCAGGCCGGCCGGCCCTCTGGTCGACCTCGGCTGCGGCACCGGGCTGTTCGCGCGGCGGCTGATGCGGGACCTCGACGCGCAGGTGGTGGGCGTCGACGTGAGCCAGGCGATGCTCGAAGAGGCGATCGCCCAGGCGCGCGAGGCGGCGGTGGCAATCGACTTCGTCCGGGCCGAGGTGCCGTCGCTGCCGTTTCAAAGCGGCTCGGTGTCGGCGATTCTTCAAGCGGGCTCAGTGCACTTCATTCGCGACCTGCGATCACTGCTGGCCGAGGTCGCCCGCGTGCTCACCCCGGGCGGACGCTACGTCGCGAGCCACACGCTGGTGCCGCCGCTGCTCGGCCCCTTTCACGCGGCGGCCGGCGTTCATCCGCGCAGTGAACGCTTGTTGCGCGACGCGACCGAGGCAGCAGGCCTCATTCGCTTCGAACGGGTGAAGGTGGCTCAGGTGGTGATCTTCAAGGTCGAGCGACCCTGAAGAATCAGATGAAGACGCCGCCGGTCGCGTCGAGGCGAGCGGTGTTCGGCAGCTTCGTATCCTGCGGCTTGAACGACTCGAACATGCGCGCGGTGTTGTGCTTGTGCTGGCCACACTTCGCGCACTTGCACGTGCCCTTCTTGCAGGTGCAGTCGGCCGCGCTGCCGCACGAGCAGGTCGCGTTCAGCTGAAGCCGGTCGACCAGCATCGCGCCCGGAGTGCCCGTTGCCAGCGCCGCAGTCGAGAAGAGCATCGCTGAGGTGGTGACTGCCTTGATGAGAGACGAGGTAGGCATGGGCTCCTTGGGGTAAGGCGGTGCGCCTCATACCGCAAAAAGCGGGCGTTTGTAAAACCAATGGGGGATTAAGGCCCTTCGTGGACGGCAGGAACCTCGATCGCTGGGTGGTGGCGCTGGCGCTTTGCTTTGGCGTGGCGCCGTTGTGGGCGTCCCACGCGCTGCCGCTGGTCGACCTGCCGCAGCACCTGCACCTCATCTCGGTGCTGCACCGCCTGGACGACGCGAGCACCCTGTTCCCCGAATTCTTCGCGCGCCGGCCGGCCCTCACGCCGTACCTCGGCTACTACTACTCGGTCAGCCTGCTCAGCTGGCTCTTCCCGCTCGAGCTCGCGAACCGCATCTTTCTGTCGGCCTACGTGGCGGGGCTGCCGCTGTCGCTGATGTTCCTGCTCAAGAGCCTGAAGCGGCCGGCGTGGCCTGCGCTGCTCGCGATTCCGTTCGCGTACGGCGACAGCTTCGCGTGGGGCTTCGTCAACTACTGCTCGGCGCTGCCGCTGGCGTTTCTCACGTGTGGGCTCTTCGCGCGGACGGTGTTCGATCAACCGAAGCGAAAGCAGTGGGGCATCGGCCTCGCGGTCGCGCTGGCGGCGGTGCTGCTCTTTCACGTGCAGGTCTTCATGTGGCTCGCGTTCGCGTTGCCGCTGCTGCTGGTGATGACGCAGGCCCCGGGCGGCTGGTTCAAGGCCCGCGTTCCGGCGCTCGTCGCAGTGATTCCCGCGGTGCTGCTGTTCTTCATCTGGTTCGGGGGGCGGTTCGGGGAACCGGAAGAGATCGCTCCGGGGCAGCCGTGGAAGTCGTGGGGGCCGGTGCTGTCGCCGCAGAACCTCGCCTACAAGACGTACGAGCAGAACAAGGCCGAGCTCGTGCCGGTGCTCAGCGGGATGCTGCGCGATCAAAGCGACGCGTTCGCGGTGAACCTGACGCTGGTGCTGGCGGGCCTCGCGGTGCTTGCGGCGCTGGTGACCGGGCGCGACGTGAAGGAAGGCGCGGTCGAGAGATGGCGCATCGTGGGGCTCGCAGCGATCGCCCTCATCCTCTACTTCGCCCTGCCCTTCGATATCCGCGGGTACATGTATTACCTGAACACGCGCTACGCCCACCTCGCGGCGGCGTTGATCGTCTGCGCGGTGCCGCCGCTGAAGCCGAGGCTTGCGAAGGTCGGGCTCTTCGCCGGGCTGGCCGTCTCGATCGCGACCGCGATGCCGTTGTGGAAGGGGTTCAAGGCGTTCGACCAGGAAGCACAGGCGGTGGCGCAGCTGGCGGCGTACGCGTCGGAAAAGCCGCGCGTGATGGGGCTCATCTACAACACGGGCTCGGCATCGATGACGCACCCGGTGTGGCTGCACGCGTCGACGGTGATTGCGCGCGAGCGCGGCGGGGTCACGAACTTTTCGTTCGCGGTGACTCCGCATTCGCCGGTGATGTACCGCGAGGGAAAAGTGCCGCCGACGTTCGCGTCCGAGTGGCGGCCCGACACGATGGATTGGGCGAGCCAGGGCGCGGCTTACGATCACTTCCTCATTCGCGGCGCCCCACCCGACCGCGTGCTCGGCGCGCAGATCGCCAGCGGGCAGCTGAAGATCGCGGCGCAGGCGCAAGACTTCTGGCTCGTCACCCGCGGCAACGCCCGGTAAGGAAACGCACCATGGATCCCCTCAAGTTGTCAGCGGCCGACGTCGAGAAGCTTCCCGAAGCGCAGGCGCTCGAGGTGCTGGCGGCACACGTGAAGGCGAAGCAGACGGCGCTGCCCGAGGCGCTGGCGGCGTCCTCTTCGAAGGCGCTGGCCCGCGCAGCGAAGAAGGCGCTGTACCAGCTGCGTTCGATCGGGGTGGCCGTCGCTGACGCGCCCGCTGCCGGTGGCGCCCCGCCCGACTTGAAGACGGCGCCTTCCGAGCTCGACGGCCTGCTTTCGCCTGTGCTCGGCACCGGTGAACGCATGCTGTTCTTCGGCCGGCCGACGCGCGGCGGAGGCGTCGAGTTCTTCCAGTGCGTGCTTCATGACGAGTACGGCGTTCAGCAGCTCGACCGCGCCGAGACGAACCGTTCGCGGTACCGCCGCCAGCAGCGCGAGATCGTCGGCAGTGGGCAGGTGATCGAGATTCCGTTGTCGCGCGTGCTCGAAGAGCTCGGCCAGTACTGGGGCCAGAACCTTCGCGCGAAGAATGGGCTGCCCACCGCTGCGCACCAGAACCTTCGCGACTTGAAGGTGGTGATCAACGAAACAGAGCTCGAGATCCCGAAGCCGGAAGCCGGCGACGAAGCGCTCACCGCGAAGTCCGCGTCGCTGCACGACGAGGTCGAGATCCAGTCGTGGCTTCCCGCCGAGACGCAGATCGCCGCGCTGAGCGCCGAGCTCGAAGTGCTCACGTCGGCCAAGGCGCCCCCGGAAGTGATTACGGCCCGGGTCGCGAAGCTTGCGTCCGAGTACTTCGCGGGCTCTGTCAACGCGCTCTATGCGCGGCGGCTGTGGCGCATGGGCGAGTTCTTCGAGAAGACGGGACGCAACCTCAAGGCCCACCTCGCCCGCGCGCAGGGCCGGCGGCTGTTCCACGACGGCGACGCGGGCGGCTTCGGCCTTCAGCTCTTCCAGAAGGTCGTCGATCTGTCCGAGCACGCTGCGCTCAAGCGCCCGT
>JAYUXE010000576.1:0-1819 GCA_043753165.1 Archangiaceae bacterium
TCGAGCAGCCGCGCCGACAATTCCGCCACGTCGATCACGTTCGCCGTGCGTTGCTGCAGCTGGCGAGTCTGCTGCAGGAAGTCGAACCGTTCGCGGAAGAACAACGCGACCACCCGTTCTTCGACCTTCTCGCGCACCGGCTCGAGCAGAATCAACATCACGAAGGCCGCGACGATCGTGTTGAAGATGAACAGCGACTTGTTGCCGTCGACCCACGCCGTCAGCACCACGAACACCGCGGCGAGGATGATGGCGAGAAACGTCTGCGACGCGATCTTCCCCAGCAGCTCGTGAAGGTCCATCAACCGCAACCGCAGCAACGTCTGCGACAGCAGGAACAGGTAGAGCGTCGAGACGATGGGCCCCAGGCTCGGGAAGGGGATGTTGAAGCGCCCGAGGAAATCGAGCCCGGTGAACATGATCGTGGCACCGGCCCCGATCGCCAGGTACGCGAGCCGCGCGCGATCGATCTTCGACTCGGCCGCCCGCATCCGACCCAGCACCAGCGAGACCGAGAAGGTCAGCGCCAGCAGCACCCAGACGGAGACCGCGACGCGCGCCCAGAGGACTTCGGCCAGGGGCGATGCCCCGACGGTGAGGCCGAACACCACCGAGAAGAACGACATGCGCCGGCCGTAGCGGGCCGCGCGCGGGCTGAAGTTCAGGAACTCGAGGAAGAAGCTGAGCGCCGTCGAGGGCACGATGGCGCCGGTGACGATGGTGGCCCCGAGGATCAAGCGGCCCGTGAAGGTGCCGTCGTCCCAGGGGAAGAGGCCCTCGAGAAACTTGGTCAGGTAGAAGGCGCCCACCGACAGCGCAAAGGCGCCGAACTGCGTAAGCACCCGGGGCCGCTGCGCCCGCAACAACACCGAGACCCCCAGGGCGAGGCCGACGATCGACGCGAGGAGCGCGCTCTGGGTGCGAATGTCCATCGGCTTTGGCGGCTTAGTGTAGCCCCCGGCAGATGTGTGTGAAGATCCCCCCGCCCGCACCATGAAGCCCGTCGCCCTGTTTGCCCTGATTTCCGCCCTCGCCGGCGCAACTGAAGAGCCCGAGCCGCCCGAAGACGCGGATCCCGGCTACGTCCGCGTGCAGAACCCGGCATTCCCTTCGCCCGTCGTTCGCCAGACGCCCATCGATCGCGGGCCGAAGATCGAGCGCGCCGATTTCGCCCCCTACTTTCAGTACGGCCGGCTCGCCGGAGCGAAGTGGGCTTTCGACGAAGGCCGCCTCGACAAAGCCAGCAAGCTGCTCGACGGCGAAGGCGATGCGCCGCCAGTGCGCTACCTGCGCGCGTCGATCGCGATGCGGGTCAGTGACTTTACGACCGCAGCGAAAGAGTTCGAATCGCTGGCCGAGGTGTACGGGCCGATGCGCGATCGCTGCCTGCTGCAGGCCGCGTGGGGCTACGAGGGCCAGCGGAACTTCGAGGCCGCGGCGAAGACCTACGAGAAGGTGAGCCGCGGGTCGCGCCAGTACGCCGACGCCCGCATCGGGCTCGCCCGCGCGCGCCGGTTTCTCAAAGACCTCGTCGGGGCGAAAGCGGCGGTGGCGGAGTTCGTTGATCGCCCGGCTCCGCCATGGGGCAGGGATCTGGGTGCCGACGCGCTGCTCGCCCTGGCCGACGTCTACGCCGCGAAGAAGGACGACAAGGCCGAGCGCGAGACGTTGCTGAAGATCTGGTCGGCGCACCCGATGTCGCCGCAGGCCGTGAAGGCGGCCGCGCGAATGGCCGACCCACCGCCGGCGTCCCCCGAGCAAAAGGTGATTCGCGCCGAAGGCCTGATCGACGCGCACCGCAATGCGCTGGGCATCGCGA
>JAYUXE010000577.1:0-4531 GCA_043753165.1 Archangiaceae bacterium
GGCCTGGCGGAAGCGAAGGCCAACGCCGGCGTGAAGGCGTACATCAACACCCACCTCGCCGACCTGAAGGCCGCGTCGATTGCGATGCAGGTGGCGGCTCCGTCGACGGCGTGGAATGCGACCACGCACGCCGCCGCGATCGCGACGATGAAGACCGAGTGGAAGAAGGGGCGCATCGCGTACGAGCACATCGAAGGCGCGATCGCGGTGCTCTTCCCCGAGCTCGATAGGACCACCGACCAGCGGTACGACGTGTTCATCGCCGAGAACGGGGCCGACACGAACCTCTTCGACGATCAGAACGTCACGGGTATCCACGCGATCGAGCGCATCCTCTACTCGGATGTGATCCCCGCGCCGGTGAAGACGTTCGAAATGGGCCTCACCGGCTACAAGCCCGCCGCCTTCCCCGCGACCCAGGCTGAAGCGACGGACTTCAAGATGAAGCTGGCCGACCGGATGGCGAAGGACGTGCAGAAAATGACGGATCAATTCGGCACGCTGACCCTCGACAGCGCCACCTCGTTCCGCGGCGTGATCGGCTCGATGGAAGAGCAGATCGAGAAGCTGCAGAAGGCCGAGAGCGGCGAAGAAGAGTCGCGCTACGCCCAGTTCACCCTCGCCGACATGCGCGCGAACGTCTCGGCCGGCAAAGCGACCTACGAGATCTTCAAGCCGTGGCTGCTCGAGAAGGGCGGCGCTGCCGAAGACGCCGCCATCCTCGCGGCGTTCAAACGGGTCGACGAGGCCTACGCGGCCATTCAAGGCGACGCGCTGCCGGCCGTGCCTGCGACGTGGAGCTCGGCCAACCCTTCGGCCGCCGACCTGATGACGCCGTTCGGCAAGCTGTACACGGCGCTGAAGACGGAAGCCAACCCGGCCGCCAGCACGTCGTTGGTGAAGCACATGTCTTCCGCCGCAGACAAAATGGGCATTCCGCAGCTTCCCCAATGAGAGCCTTCGTCTGCTTCTTCGTTGGCCTGCTGTGCGGATGCGGCCCCGTCGTCGAAGAGCCGCCTGCGCCCGAGGTGTTCATCGCGCTGCCCCGCGACTTCCAGCACTTTCAGCAATGGGCCACCTACGCGCTGCCTTCGAACGAAGTGGTCGGCAGTCCGCACCTCGCCGGTGAACGGACCTTGTTCATCAACAAGAAGCCGGCGAAGGGCAGCACGGTATTTCCCGTCGGCACGATCATCGTGAAGCGGGTCAACGGCGGCAGCCAGAACTTCGCGATGGTGAAGCGGGGCGGCGACTACAACCTGCAGGGCGCGACGAACTGGGAATGGTTCGATCTGAAGCCTGCCACCGACGGGGTCACCCAGATCATCGTGTGGCGGGGCATCACGCCGCCGTCAGGCGAGATGTACCACGGCGTCGCAGGCGGCGAATGCAACACCTGTCACCAGTCGGCGAAGACCAACGACTTCGTGAAGTCCGAGCCGCTGCTTTTGACGGGCTTTTAAAAAGATGTTCCGAAAAATTCTGCTGGGCTGTTTGATCTTCGCGGCCGCCGCGTCGGCGAACCCCCGCGCGCTTCCCTTCACGTACCCGTACGAGACGCTGCCGAAAGACGGCCTCGAGGTCGAGCAGTACGTCGACCTGTCTCCGGTGCGCAGCTACGACACCAGCGGCCGCCTGACGTGGACCCCGCGTGCGATTCTCACCACTGAGATCGAGTACGGGCTCACCGACAAGCTCGAGCTCGGGCTGTACTTCCAGTTCTCGAATGATCCCGGCGCGTCGTCAGGCGAAGACGCGCTGCGGTTTGACGGCATCAAGCAGCGGCTGCGGTACCGGCTGGCCGAGCAGGGCGACTGGCCCGTCGATGTGTCGCTGTACCTCGAGATCGCCGAGCTTCGAAACGAGATCGAGGTCGAGGCGAAGGTGAACCTCGCGCGCCGCCTCGGGCCGGTGCGGCTGATGGCGAACCTGTGGGTCGAGCGCGAGTTCTATTACACGGGCGACCAGGAATGGGTGCTGCACCCCACCGCCGGAGCGACCTTGCAGATCTTCCCGTGGCTCAACGTCGGCGTCGAATACTGGCTGCACTGGGAAATCGGCGGGCCGGGTCAAGGCACCTTCAACGCGCAGCCGCACCACTTCCTCGGGCCGGCCTTCATGGTGCAGTTCAAGCGGCTGTGGTGGTCGGTGGCGCCGTACATCCGCCTCGATGGCCTGAGCCGGGCTCCGCAGCGCGGCGATCTGTTTGGCCGGGTCTGGGTGCGCAGCCTGATCGGTATCGATCTGTGAAGCGGTGGCTGGTGCTGCTTGCGCTGTCGGGCTGCACGGCGGGCATTCCACGGCCGACGCTGCTGCAGGCGCAGCAGGCGAACCTCGAGCTCACCGCGCTGGAACATGGCCGAAGCCTGTTCCTCGCGCGCTGCGGCTCGTGCCACCTCACGCCCACGCCGTCGGCGCACACGATGGACGAGTGGGCGAAGTTCGTGCCCGACATGGCGAAGGATGCCGAGCTCAGCGAAGCCGACGCGGCGCACGTGCTGCAGTTTCTTCAGCTGTTCGCGTCGAACGGCTCAGCGTCGCTTCCAGACACTGACCGCCAGGGGCCCCAGCCGAACGCAAAGTGACTGCGGCTGGCCGTCCCACGGGACGTCTTCCGAAGCCCGTTCGCCGTTCGTCACGCCCGAGCCGCCGAATTCCGACGCGTCGGACGTGAGCAGCTCGACCCAGGTGCCCGGGGCAGGGCAGCCGACGCGGTACCCGTCGATCACCACCGGGGCAAGGTGGGCGATGACGAGCAGCTCATCGCCCGGCACGGTGGATCGTCGAAGGAAAGCGAACGTGTTCACCTCGGCGGCGTCGGCCTGAATCCACGCAAAACCTCCGGCCTGAAAGTCGAGCGCGTGCAGCGCTGCGTGTTCGCGGTAGAGCGCGTTGATGCGGGCGAGAAAGTGCAGCAGCCCGGCGTGCAGCGGCTCTTCGAGCAGGTGCCAGTCGAGGCTCGCGTCGGCTTTCCACTCGTGGATCTGGCCGAGCTCACCGCCCATGAACAGCAGCTTCTTGCCGGGGTGGCACCACATCCAGGCGTACAGCGCGCGCAGGTTGGCGAGCTTCTGCCACGCGTCGCCCGGCATCTTTCCGTACAGCGAGCCTTTGCCGTGCACGACTTCGTCGTGTGACAGCGGCAGCACGAAATTCTCGCTGAAGCCGTACACGAGCCCGAAGGTCAGCTGGTGGTGGTGGGCTTTTCGGTACAGCGGGTCGGTGGCGAAGTACTTGAGGGTGTCGTGCATCCACCCCATGTTCCATTTGTGGCTGAAGCCGAGGCCGCCTTCGGATTCCGGGCGGCTGACGCCGGGCCACGAGGTGGACTCTTCGGCGAGCACCATCGCGGTCGGGTGATTCTTGCGAACGAGGCGGTTGAACTCGCGCAAGAAACTCACCGCTTCGAGGTTCTCGCGGCCGCCGTGCAGGTTGGGAATCCACTCGCCCTCTTTGCGCGAGTAGTCGAGGTAGAGCATCGAGGCCACCGCGTCCACGCGCAGGCCATCGACGTGGTACTCCTCGAGCCAGAAGAGCGCGTTGGCGAGCAGGAAGTTCCGCACTTCGTTGCGGCCGAAGTTGAAGATCAGCGTTCCCCAGTCGGGGTGCGCGCCCTGCCGCGGATCCGAATGCTCGTACAGCGCGGTGCCGTCGAACGTGCCCAGCCCAAACGCGTCGCGCGGAAAGTGGCCCGGGACCCAGTCGACGATCACGCCGAGCCCGCGGCGGTGCAGGTGGTCGACGAAGAAACGGAAGTCGTCGGGGTGCCCGTGCCGCGAAGTGGGCGCGTAGTAGCCGCCGACCTGGTAGCCCCACGAGCCACCGAACGGATGTTCGGCGACGGGCATCAGCTCGACGTGGGTGAAGCCCAGGGCGATTGCGTGATCCGCAAGCTGCGGGGCCAGCTCGCGCCACGTCAGCATCCGGTTGTCTTCGCCCGGCACGCGCTTCCACGACGCGGCGTGCACTTCGTAAATCGACACCGGCTTGTCGTGGCCAGCGGTGCGCGACGCCAACCACCCCGCGTCATTCCACTTGTAGTTCTTCAGGCAGTGCACGACGGACGCGGTGAGCGGCGGGTGTTCCATGCGGAAGCCGAACGGGTCCGACTTCAAGAAGGGCATCGACCCGCCGCTGGGGCGAATCTCGTACTTGTAGCGGGCGCCGTCAGAGAGCTCGGGGATGAAGAGCTCCCAGATGCCAGAGCTCGCGAGCCGCCGCATCGGGTGCAGGCGGCCGTCCCACGAGTTGAAGTCGCCCACCACCGAGAGGCTGTCGGCGTTCGGGGCCCAGACAGCGAAGGCCGTGCCGCCGACGCCCTGGTGAATCATCGGGTGAGCGCCCAGCCTTTCCCACAGGCGCGTGTGGCGGCCTTCGCCTGCGAAATACAGGTCCTGCTCACCCAGCGTCGGAGCAAAGGCGTACGGATCATGAAGCGTGAAGACCGAGCCGTTCGGGTACAACACTTCGAAGCGGTAACGGAAGTCGCCGCGCAGCTTCGGCAGGCGGCTCTCGAAGAGGCCGGGGTACT
>JAYUXE010000578.1:0-10130 GCA_043753165.1 Archangiaceae bacterium
CCACTCGACAGCACCTTCTGGCTGCACCCCGCGCTCGCGCCGCTGATGCCGCTCTACACGGCCGGCCGCCTCGCCCTCGTCCACGCCGTCGGCCAGCAGTCGCCCTCGCGCAGCCACTTCGACGCGCAGGACTTTCTCGAAGGCGGCGTGCCCGGCGTTCGCTCGAACGAAGGCTGGCTCAACCGCGTCACCGGCCAGCTTCCCGGCGAAGCCGCCACCCTGCGCGCGATCGCCGTGCAGCCGCGCCTGCCGCTGTCACTCGCCGGCCCCGCGAACACCCTCGCCTTCAACTCGCTCAAGGACTTCAAGGTCGCCAGCAACGGAGCCGGCTTCGAAGCGCTCTACGCCGGCGCCGTCGACGCGGCCCTTCGTGGCGCCGGCGGTGATGCGTTCGACACCCTGGCCCAGCTCGACGGCCCACGGCTCGCGCAGGCGAAAGCGCAGAACGGCGCCGTCTACCCGCCCGGCACGCTCGGCAAACGCCTGCAGGACATCGCGCGCCTCGTCCACGCGCGGCAGGGGGTTCAAGTCTGCGCCACCGAAGCGGGAGGCTTCGACACACACCTCGGCCAGAAGGCGTCGCTGAACGTTCGCTTCAAAGAGCTCGCCGAATCGCTGGCCGCATTCGCGCAAGACCTCGGGCCGAAGCTCGACGACGTGTGTCTGGTCACCGTGACGGAGTTCGGCCGCACCGCAAAAGAGAATGGCAGCCGCGGCACCGACCACGGCACGGCGTCCGCGATGCTCGTGCTGGGCGGCAAAGTGAAAGGCGGCGCGGTGCACTGCGACTGGCCGGGCCTCGACACGCTCTATGAAAACCGCGACCTGCGCGTCACCACCGACATTCGCCAGGTGCTCGCTGAAATCCTCGCCGGCCATCTGGAACTGCCCGACCCCGCCAGGGCGTTTCCTGGTTTCCGGTGGAACCGTTCGCAAATGCGCCTCTTTGGTTGAACGATGCTAAATCGCGCGATGCAGCGGGCAGTTGGCGCTGCGGGGGCTGAATGGCAGAGGTGCCGCCGGATCCGCTCATCGGCAAGGTTCTCATGGGGCGATTCACGATTCTCGAACCGCTCGGGGTGGGCGGCATGGGGAAGGTGTATAAAGCGACCCAGTCGCCGCTCGACCGCACCGTCGCGCTGAAGGTCCTGAACCCCAAGTACTCGGGCACCAGAGACCCCGGCTTCGAACGCCGCTTCTTCCTCGAAGCCGCGATGACCGCGAAGCTGAAGCACCCGAACACCATCACCGTCCACGACTACGGTCGCACGGACGACGGCATCTATTTCATCGCGATGGAACACGTCGAAGGCGAAACCCTTCAGGCGCGTCTTTCTCGCGACACCACCCTGCCCTGGCCGCGCGCGCTGCACATCGCCGGGCAAATCGCGCGCTCGCTGCGAGAGGCGCACAAGATGGGGATGATTCACCGCGACCTGAAGCCCGCGAACGTCATGCTGCTGCAGGACGAGACGGACTCGGACATGGTGAAGGTGCTCGACTTCGGGCTCGTCAAATCGCTGCTGCCCGATGGCCCGATGGCGCCCGTCGACACCGAGCTCACCCAGGCCGGCGTGCTGCTGGGCTCGCCGCTGTACATGGCGCCCGAGCAGGCGCGAAACGAAGCCGACGCGCGCAGCGACATCTACGCGCTCGGCGTGCTGCTGTACCAGTCGATGGGTGGCAAGCCCCCGTTCACCGGCAAAGAGTCGATCGACATCATCGTGAAGCACATTCGCGAGAAGCCGGTGCCGCTGCACCAGCTGGTGTCCGACCTTCCGGCCGATGTGAACGCCCTGGTGATGAAGTGCCTCGAGAAAGAGCCCTCAGACCGGTTCCAGTCGATGGAAGAAGTGCTCGAGGCGATGCGACTGGCGGGCGCGAACGCGGGCATGTCGGGCGCGTTCTCGGACCCGCGTTCGATGGTGTACCGCACGTCGTCGTCGCAGGCGGTGAAGGTCGTATCGCCGTCGATGCTGATGACGCCTCCGGCCGATGCCACGCGCAACGAACGGCCCGTCGAAATCGACGTGCCCTGGGAAGACACTGGAGCGACCCCGCAGAAGCGGCCTCCCCTTGCGCTGATTGCCGGTGGCGCCGCGACCGCGATTCTCGTCCTCGGCGTCGTGGTGTTCCTGATGCGGAAGCCGGCCGAAGTCGCGAAGCCGCCGCCCGCGCCGCCGCCGCCGCCCGTCGTCACCGTGAAGAAGCTTCCACCCCCCGTCGAACCGCCGCCCCTCCCGGTCGTCGCGCAGATTTCCTTCTCGGTGCAGAGCAGCCCTTCGGGCGCGAACGTCACCCGCGACGGCGTGGTGCTGGGCCTCACGCCGCTGACCTTCACGCTTCCGGCTGGGGCCGACCACTCGGCCTCGGCCGAGCTCACGCTGAGCCTCGACGGCCACCAGCCAGTCACGGTCACGGCGCAGGGCACGGGCCCGGAAGTGGTGGTGAAGCAGACGATGCCGCGCTTGAAGAAGACGACTGCGAAGAAGAACAACCCGCCAGGCTACAAGGACGACCCTTACCAGTGACGCGTACTCGACATGGGTGGGCATTGTTGTGGTTGCTGGTTCCGGCGCTGGCCTTCGCGGACGCGCGGCAGGAAGCGAAGAAACGCTTTCGCACCGGCATGGCGATGATCAACGACGGCCGGCTCGACGAAGGCATCGACCAGCTGCTCGAGGCGTACAGCATCAAGCCGCACCCGAACGTGCTCTTCAACGTCGCGCGCGCGTACGAATCGGCCGGCCGCCCTTCCGACGCGCTCGTCTACTACCGCCGCTACCTCGACACCGACCCCCCCGATGCGCGGCCCGTGCGTGAGGCCGTCGAACGGCTCGAAGCGAAGATGCCTGTGCGCCGCGAAGAGCCACCGCCCGCCGTCGTGGTGGAAAAGCCTCGCGTGACGGCTCCCGCGGTCGACGATGCCACGGTCGAACGGCTGAACGCGCTGGCCGAACGCCTCGAGAACGCGGTCGAAAAAGCCGAAGCGCGCAACGTCGCCGAGCCCGAGAAACCCAAAGCAGAGACGAAGGCCACCGAGCCTGACGCGCTCGAGGAAGACGCCACCGCCGTTCCGTACGAAGAGACCGTCGTCACCGCATCACGCCGCGCGCAGTCCACCCTCGAAGCGCCGAACGCGACCACCGTCATCACCGCCGACGAAATCCGCATGTCCGGAGCGACCAGCATCCCCGAGCTGCTTCGCCGCGTCCCCGGCGCGGAAGTGATGGCGCTTGGCGTCGCGAGCTACAACATGAGCATCCGCGGCTTCAACCAGCGCATCGCGAACAAGGTGCTCGTGCTGCTCGACGGTAGAACCGAGTACCAGGACTTCCTGGGTCTCACGCTCTGGCCCGCGCTCACCGTCGGCATCGACGAGATCGAACGCATCGAAGTCATCCGTGGCCCCGGCAGCGCGCTGTACGGCGCGAACGCGATGCTCGGCGTCATCAACATCATCACGCGCACGCCCGGCACCGGCCCCCGCGCGTCGGTGACGGGCCGCGCGGGCAACGGCAACGCCGCGGGCGGCAGCTTCGTCGCTACGGGTGGAGATCGCCTGCGCTACCGCGCCTCGGTTGGCTACGAGCAGGCCGACAAGTTCAGCCGCGACTACGAAAACCGGCGGCCCGACGTCGCGCCCCAGTCGTCCGACCCGTCGCTGGGCGTGCGCTCGGCCCGCGCGAACCTCACCTCGTCGTTCGCGTTCAACAAGGACTTCAGCGTCAGCGCCGCAGCGGGCGTGAGCCGGCTCTACACGGAAATCTACCCGCTGGGCCTGCTGCGCAACTTCTACCTCGACGGCACCGGTGGCTACGCGAAGGCCGACTTCACGGGCGGCCCGGTGAAGGTGAAGTTTTTCTGGAACCACCTGTCGGCCACGGCAGGCCCGCAGTACGCGCCCATCGGCCAGCGCTCGCTGTTCAACACGCTCGAGTCGAACGTCTTCGACGCGGAAGGCTTGTTTCAGCACGCGTTCACCCTGGGCGGGCAGCACCGGCTCACCGCCGGCGTTTCGTCGCGCGTGAAGCGCCTCGCGTGGACCTACACGGGCCCGCTGCACCAGGAAATCCACGCCGCCGGCTTCATTCAGGAAGAGTACCGGCCAGTGGCGTCGCTGACGCTGCTCGGCAGCTACCGCATCGACTACCACCCGCTGATCGACAACGGGAAGCCGGGCTATGCGCAGTCACCGCGACTGTCGGTGCTCTGGCAGCCGGTCGAGAGCCAGGCGATTCGGGTGAGCTTCGGCACTGCGTTTCGGGAGCCGACCTTTCTCGAGAGCTACATGACCATCCGCACGCCCGTGCCCGGCGTCAACGGCGCGTCGGTGCTCACGAACGGCAACATGACGCTGAAGCCCGAACGGATGCTCGCGTTCGAAATCGGCTGGCGGGGTGAGCTCGCCCGGCTGGGGCTCGAGTACGACCTCGCGCTGTATTGGAACGTGGTCGACGATCTCATCGTGCTCTCGGCGGTGAACCCGGTGCCTGCGGGCCAGGCGTACGACCCCATCAGCCAGTCGTATCTGCTCGGGCGTTCGGCCTTTCAGAACGACCCCGTCACGTACACCGCGCGCGGCGGCGAGCTTGGCGTGAAGTGGTCGATCATCAACGGGCTCGACCTGCGGCTGTCGACCGCGATTCAGGACGTCGCCAGCGGCGGCAACGCGTCGATTGCATGCGGGCCGTGCAGCCAGGCGCCCACGGTGAAGGTGTTCGGCGGCATTCGGTACCAGACGCCGGTGAACCTCGACCTGTCGGTGGACGCGGCGTACACGTCATCGACGACGTGGATCGAACGCGAGCCGTCTGCCGCGGACCCGACGCAAATCTCGAACGTGCCGAACGCGCTGCGCGACTACGTCGTCGTCAACGCGCGCGTCGGCTACCGGCTGTTCAAAGACCGCCTCACCCTCGCCGTCGTCGGCTCGCAGCTGGGCCCCACGCACGCAGAACATCCCTTCGGAAACCTGGTCAATCGCCGCGTCTTCGCGACGGTCACGGTGACGCCATGAGACTGACGCTCTTGAGTTTGGTGGTGCTGACCGCGTGTGAAGGCCCGCCGGTCTACTCGACGGCCGATCGCCGCCAGAACGCGCAGCTCACGCGCATCGAAGGCAACGTCATCGTCAACAGCAAGGCGCGCGGCAACGTCGTCGTGTTGCTGTTCGACGCCGCGCGTCCGCCTCCGCCTGCGGGCAGCGGCCGGCCCATCACCTTTACCGTGCTGTCGCGCGACGCGGTGTTCGGGGCGGCGGTTCCGGGGGACACGGGGCCATTCACCGCGGCGTTTGCGTTCAGCCTCGTGCCACCGGGCAAGTACATCGTGCGCGGGTTCGTCGACAGCAACGTCGACTTCATTCCTTGGTACGACGTCACCGCGCAGGTCAACGCGGGCGATGTCGGGGGAGCCGCCATCGAACCCACCACCCGCGCGAACCGCGAGCTCACCGTCGGCGTCGACACGCCCGCGCTCGACGTGCCGGTGAGCTTCTCGGACACGGCGTTGGTGCCGGTGGATCGCCCGAGCTTCCAGGTCGACGGCGGCTTCTCGTCGATCACGTTCACGCCCGCAGGTCCGCTGGTGCTCGAGCTCAACCTGATGCGGCTCGATGCGGGCGTGATTCACCAGGGGGCTCCCGCGTTTTTGGTGAAGCTCATCGATGACGACAACAACGGCGTACCCGATGACGCGAACAAAGACGGCGTGCCGGACTTCTGGCCGAAGGTCCTGGTGCGGAAGCTCACCGACGCGCCGGGAGTCAGCGACCTGCTCGACGAGAACGACCTCGACAAGAACGGCATTCTCGACGCGACGGGCGAAGACTACGAGCACGTGAATCCCGCGAACGGGCTCACCGTGCCGCCCGACGGGAAGCCCGACGCCGTGGTGCTCGCGGCAGGCTTCGACCCAACCGAGCTGCTTCCGTTGCTGATCGACCCGGTCACGATGATGCCGCGGCCCACGCCCGTGCCAGTCGGCAAGCTCAAGCTCGTGCTGCGGCCGCAGGCGTTCGACCTCTCGAACCCCGCCGCGCCGCAGCCGCTCAAAGCAATGCCGAAAGGAAAGTACGCGATCACCGTCGTGCAGCTGTCCGGGCAGACGTGGCGCGTGCCCAACGAGCTCAAGCCCGGCGTGGCAGAGAAGTTCGACCTGCCGGTGGTCAGCTCGCAAGGCTTCGTGATCGAAGTGCTCTGAATGGGTGGCGGGTTACCCAAATATGCCGAATTTGGCTGATTTTGGGTATGATGTTGCCCATGAATCTCGTGTCGCCCCGTCGAACGCAACTCGACCTCGCCGGCCGTGTGCGCGCGCTGAGGAAGGAGCAGGGGTGGTCGCGCCGCGAGCTCGCTGAACGGTCGGGCGTCGCGTTCGACACACTCAAGCTCTTCGAGCTGACGGGGCAGATCGCGTTGACCCGGTTGCTGCTCATCGCGTCGGCACTGGGTTGCCTCGACGGCTTCGAGACGCTCTTCAAGCCTCCCGTCGCCGCGTCTCTCGCCCAGCTCGAGCGACGAGCGAAACCGACTCGCCGATGACCTCGCGCCTCGAGGTCCGTCTCGAACGCCCCGGCGGTGCAGAGATTGTCGGCCGCCTGCTCGACCTGGACCGGCGGATTTACTTCGAGTACGCGCCGGCGTTCTTGAGCACCGGCCTCGAGCTCTCGCCGTTCAAGCTGCCTCTGAAGGCGGGCGTGTTCGGCGATGGCGTCCCTGAATTCCTGGGGCTCTACGGACTTTTCTTCGACGCGCTACCGGATGGCTGGGGAATGCTGTTGATGCACAGGAAAATGAGAGAGCGTGGCATCGACCCCGCTCGCATCTCGACCCTTCAGATGCTCGGCCACATCGGCAACCGCGCGATGGGCGCGCTCAGCTTCCACCCGGCCGATGCCAGCGTGGAGTACGGCCCGATCACCGTCAAGCTCGAGTCCCTCGCCAACGAAGCGAAAGCCGTGTTCGAAGGAAGTGCCACCAGGGTTCTTCCCGAGCTCGAGCTTGCAGGGGGCTCACCGGGCGGAGCGAGGCCCAAAGTCGTCGTTGCCATCGGGCCGAACGACCAGATGGTGGCAGGTGGTGTCGCGAATGATGTGCCTCAGGGCTTCGATCAGTGGCTCGTGAAGTTTTCCGCTCGCGAAGATTCACTCGACGCGGGACCGCTGGAAGAAACGTACGCAGAGCTGGCGCGCGCGGCAGGCATCGCGATTCCGCCGACCCGTCTCTTTCGGGTGGGGAAGAGTCGTGTCTTCGGCGTACAGCGGTTCGATCGCGTCGGCGGGAAGCGGGTCCATATCCACACCCTCAGTGGTCTGCTTCATTCAAACTACCGCCTGCCCTCGCTCGACTACCTGGCCTACCTGCAGGCGACGCGCGCGCTGACGAGACAGCAGCCCGAAGTCGTCGAGGCTTTTCGCCGCGCCGCATTCAATGCCCTCGCCTGTAACCGCGACGACCATGCCCGGAACTTCGCTTTTCGGATGTCCGACGACGGGCATTGGAGCCTCGCTCCGGCGTACGACTTGACCTACTCAGAAGGCATCGGCGGCCACCACACGACTTCGTTTTCGGGCGAAGCGCTGAAGCCCACCCGTGCTCGCCTTTTGGCGCTTGCAGCGGACCAGAGTCTGCCAGCGGCCCTGGTGAACGAGCAGATTGACCGGGTCGATGCCGCGGTTGGGTCGTTCGCGAAAACGGCGCGCTCGCTCGATGTCAGCGCCGCCACCATCGCGCGGGTGTCGAAGCGCCTGACCGGCATCCGCAAGGACTTCGGCCCGGCGGTCAAAGGCAAATCGAAGAAGACGACCAAATCTGCCTGAGCGTCAGCTTCCGCCGTGCGCCGGCGTCCGAGCGCGCATGGTCTTCAACTCTTCCTCGTCCGCGTCTTCTTCCTCGTCCTCCCGGGCGACGGATACGCCGTGACCTGAGGAGCCGAGCGACTGCTCGACCATGCCCCCTCGAGGCCACGCGCTTCGAGGGGGCGTTTTTTTCGTCTTCACCCGCGCCGTGCCCGGCGCACAACCAAGGAGTCTCCCATGGGCAAGCTGCACCTCAACGTCGGTACCATCGGTCACGTCGACCACGGCAAGACCACCCTCACTGCTGCGCTCACCCACGTAATGTCCGCCCTGCACGGCGGCCAGGCGCTCGCGTTCGATCAGATCGATCGCGCGCCTGAAGAAAAGGCACGCGGCATCACCATCACGATCAAGCACGTGAAGTACGAGTCGGCCGTGCGTGAGTACGCGCACATCGACTGTCCCGGTCACGCGGACTACGTGAAGAACATGATCACCGGCGCCTCGCAGATGGACGGCGCGGTGTTGCTGGTCGACGGCTCGGCAGGCCCGCAGCCCCAGACCCGTGAGCACGTGTTGCTCGCGCGCCAGGTTGGCGTGGAACACCTGGTCGTGTTCATCAACAAGGTCGACGTGGCCGACCCCGAGCTGCTGGGCCTGGTGGAGCTCGAGACGATCGAGCTGCTCGAGGCCCACGGCTACCGCAACGTGCCGATGGTGAAGGGCAGCGCGCTGCAGGCGCTGAAAGCGGCGCAGGCGGGAAATGCGTTGGGTGAAGAGACGGCGTGCATTCGCGCGCTCGTCGACGCGCTCGACGCGAACATTCCGGATCCGGTTCGGGACCTCGACGGCCCCTTCCTGCTTCCCGTGGAAGACGTGTTCTCCATCGGTGGCCGGGGCACCGTCGTCACGGGTCGCGTCTCGCGCGGCACGCTGCGCCCCGGAGCTGAGCTCGAAGTACTCGGGCTCGACGACGGGGGCAGGCCGCGCCGCGTGACGGTGACCAGCATCGAGGCCTTCCACCAGCTGCTCGACGAGGCCCGCGCCGGCGACAACGTCGGCTTGCTGCTGCGCAACCTCAAGCGGGAGGAAGTCGAACGCGGCCAGGTGCTCACGATTCCCGGGGCCATCGCGCCCCACGCGCGCGGTGAAGCCGAGCTCTTCGTCCTCACCGAGAAGGAAGGTGGCCGCCGCACCCCCTTCGCCACCGGCTACATGCCGCAGTTCTTCTTCGGTGCCACCGACGTCACGGGCACCATCGAGGTCCTCGGCGAGACGGGCGTCGTTCAGCCCGGCGAACGCGCCCGCATTCAGTTCCGCCTCGGTAAACCGATTGGTCTCGAGGCCGGCATGCGGTTCGCGCTTCGTGAAGGAAACAAGACGGTCGGTGCCGGCGTCGTCACTGCCGTCACCTGACGCGTCCGATTCGAAGGGGTCGAAGCTGGCAACGGCTTCGGCCCCGCGTGCTCACGCCAGGAAATCGGCTGCGGTTGCGATCGCCGGCATCGTCCTTGGCGCGATCGGCGGGATGATTGGCGTCTTCTGGGTCGTGTTCGCGCTGAGAGGTTAAGACCCCGGCATGCTTTCGCTGGTCCTCACCCGAGAAGACGTCGCCCGCAACACCGAAGCGTTGACCCTGCTGCACGAGCTGCGAAGCGCGATCGCCGGCGGTGAAGCCGCGCTGTCCGTGCCTGCGGTCGCAGTGCGCGTCGACACGCCGACGCGATCGATGATCCACCTGCACGAGCCGCAGCCCAGCGGAAAGCTGCTCGCCGCGATGGATGCGACCGCCCTCACCCAGCTGCGCAGTCAGCTCGTCGCCGCGATCGCTGCCGACGCCTTGAGCGCCCCCGAAGCGAAGCGCGTCGCGATTCTCGGGGGAGGCCCACTTGCCAACGGCATTCTCAAGTCGCTGCGACTCGTCCGTTCGCTGCGCGAAGTCCTCCTCGTCGCCGCCGACCCGACGCAGGGCTTCGTTCAAGCCGCGCAGCTGCAGCTGACGCTGAAGACGCCCATTCGCGCCGTCGACACCGCCGCCGACGCGGTCGCCAACGTCGACATCGTCGTCCTCACCGAAGGCGTCGCGCTGCCCGAAGTCGCGCTCTGGCCGTCCGTCCACCTCTGCGTCCCCAACGTCACCCGCTTCGCAACCTGCCCATTCACCCCCGGAGTGCTCGCCAAATCCTTCCGCGTGTCCGACGGCGACGCGCCGCTGTGGGGCCAGCCCGTTCACGCCTCGCTCGCCGCCGTGCTCAGCGACCCAACCGCCCGCCAACCGGGAAACCCCCTCTTCGCCGGCTCGGATGCGCCGTGGCTTGACCTCGTCGCC
>JAYUXE010000579.1:0-21202 GCA_043753165.1 Archangiaceae bacterium
CCTTCGCAGGTCGACCCGACGCTGCCGGTGGACCTCGACCCGATTGTGTTGAAGGCGCTCGAGAAGAACCCGGACCACCGTTACCCGGATGCGGCGGCCTTCCGGCTGGCGCTCGAAGAGTTCGCGATGAGGAAGTCGCTGCCGGCGAGCTCGGCGCACCTCGTCGCGTTTCTTCAGCCGTTCTACGCCGACCGCATCAACCTCGAGGCCAACGCGTCTTCGCTCGACGACCTGACCAGCGAGACCGAGCTCGACTGGAATGGGTCTGCGAAGACGGCGCCTCCGACTGCGGGGCTCGAGCTTCAAGCTCGGACGACCACGGGGAAGGGGACGGAGGCGCTCGCCGTCCCGAAGAAGCCGTCGAAGGCGCTGTGGTTGGGAATCGGTGGCGCGGCGCTGCTCGGCGTCGGGGCCCTGGCGGTCTTCACGCGCGGCCGCGACGTCGTGCCGCCCCCGGTGGTCGTCACGCCCGAGCCCGTGAAGCCCGCGGTGGTGGTCGAGCCGGTGAAGCTGACCTTCAAAATCGACAGCGATCCGCAGGGCGCCGACGTCGAGCTCGCGGGCCGCCGCGTTGGGTCCACGCCCATCGAGCTCGCGTACGCCGCGTCCGAGCTGCCGCTGCAGCTGCGCGTCTCGCGTGAAGGGTTCGACCCGAAGGACCTGAACCTGACCGAGGCCGGTGAACGTTCGCTGTCGGCCCAGCTGGTCAAGAAGAAGCCCGTGAAGGCTCCGCCGGTGGGCAACAAGCCTCCGGACATCAAGACGAACCGTTAGGCGCGGTCGCTGAATCCAATCTGCCGCACGCTGCCGGCCTCGGGCCCGAGCACCACGTGGGCGGACTCCATCTCTTTGCGCAGCCCCTTCACCACGCGCGCAGAAATCTCGTCCATCGCGCCGGGCCGGGCATCGTCGACCCACGCGAGCGCGGCCGAGAGCAGCGCTTCCTTCAAGTACGCGAACGTGAAGCCGTCCGTCCGGTCGACCATGTGCGCGAGCCCCGCATCGCTGAGCCGCAGCACGGGCGCCTGCTGCAGGTTCCACCGCGAGATGAAGGTTCGGCGTTCGATGGCGGCGGGCAGCGCGAAGTGGAACTTGCGGTCGAAGCGGCTCGGCCGGTCGAGGATGCTGCGGTCGAGCTTGTGCGGGTGGTTCGTCGTCGCCAGCGTGAGCAGCCCCACGTTCTCGGCAAAGCCATCGAGCTCGTTCAAGAAGATGGAACGCGCCGATTCATCGAGCGCGCAGTCGAGGTCTTCGACCACCAGCACGCACGGCGAGGCTTTGCGCGCGCGGGCGAACACGTTGCGAATGTTCTTCGCGTCCTCGTTTCGCTCTTTGAAGGACTTCACGTACAGCACCGGCAGGCCGATTTCCTTCAGCAGCGCCTTGAGCGTCTGCGTCTTGCCGTTGCCGGGCGGGCCGATGAACAGCAGGCCACGCTTCCACGGAATGCGGTGCGATTCGTAGAACGCCTTGCGCGAGAAGAAGCGCGCCACATCGCCGCGAAGGTCGTCCTTCATCGACCCGCTGAGCACCAGGTCGTCGAAGTCGGCGCGCTGAATCGATTTGTAGAGGTTCTCGCTTTTGCGGAAGCGGCTGTCTTCGAACACCAGCACCTGGCCGCGCACTTCTTCGCCGTACTTCGTCACTGCGTCGATGAAGCCTTCGACGATTTCGCGCGTCTCGCCGAGCACCCAGCTGAACCGTTCGGTGCAGTTGTCCTGTTCCCACGTGAGGCTCACGACTTCGAACGTGTGGCCCTGCCAGCAGACTTCGAACCAACCGGCGCGCACGTCTTCTTCGAGGCGGGTGTTGGTCTCGTCGCGGATGAGCCGGAACACGGGCGGCACGTCGGGGCGCGCGGTGCGTTGGGCATGGCCGTCGAAGACGAACGTGTCGACGTCGAAGGTCCACAGCTCGGTGAAGCTGAGGTGTTTCTGGGGGCGGAGCCGCCGCAGCAGCAGCGTGACCTCGGTGCGGATGGCGTTGACCGGGAGCGCCATCACTCCGTAGAGCCCGGCCTCGGTGGTGATGGGTGTCATGCGCGGCAGACGCTGCGGTCGTCGTGGCCTGACCGCGCCCTCGACTTCGCCCGGGCTGATCAGTAGGAGCAGAAGCGCCGTGCTTGCCGCCCGCCCACACCTCGAGCCGAACCGCAAACCTGCCGCCACGTCGCTGCGGGTGAACGAAATCTACCTGTCGCTGCAGGGCGAATCGTCGCACCAGGGTCTGCTGTGCACGTTCATTCGCCTGACGGGCTGCCACCTGCGCTGCAGCTACTGCGACAGCGAGCACAGCTTCTACAATGGCGACCGCATGGCGCTTTCCGACATCCTCGCCAGGGTCGAGGCACTGGGCGTGAAGCGGGTCGAGCTCACCGGGGGCGAGCCGCTGCTGCAGCCCGCCGTCTACCCGCTGATGGAGTCGCTGCTGTCGAAGGGCTTCACCGTGATGCTCGAGACGTCGGGCAGCATCGACGTGCGCGAGGTGCCGCCGGCGGTGCAGAAAATCGTCGACCTCAAAACGCCTTCATCTGGCGAAAGCGACCGCAACGACCTGCGCAACCTCGACAGCATGAACGCCAACGACGAGCTCAAGTTCGTCATCGGCAGCCGCGAGGACTACGACTGGGCGAAGGAGATGGTTGAGACGCACCGCCTCGCGTCGCGCCCGTACGGCCTTCTGTTCTCGACGGTCTTCGGAAAGCTGGCCCCTCAGGCGCTGGCCGAGTGGGTGATTGCTGACCGCCTGCCTGTCCGTTTCCAGTTGCAGCAGCACAAGTACGTCTGGAAGCCCGAAGCCCGGGGTGTGTAAGGTCGTCGACTCGCTCATGGCCCAACGTGTGTTGCTGATTGAAGACAATGAAGACATCCGCGAGTCGATGGGCGAGCTGCTCACCGACCTCGGGGCGCTCGTCACTGTCGCCAAAGACGGCCCGACGGGGTTGCAGAAGTTGTTGTCCGAAGCGCCCGACCTCGCCCTGGTCGACGTCGGCCTTCCCGGGCTCGATGGCTACGAAGTCGCTCGGCAGGCGCGGGCGGGTGGATGCAAGTCGATTCTGGTCGCTTTGACGGGGTTCAGCGGGCCAGAGGCGAAGCTCAAGGCCGAGCAGGCCGGGTTCGACAAGCACATGGTCAAGCCCGTGCGCATCGATGAGCTGACCCGCATCGTTCAAAGCAGCTGAACGATGAGCCCGGCGAAGTTGATCGCCTGCAGCATCCAGGTCAGCCAGTACTTGAACCCGCGTCGCTGCGGTCGACGCGAGAGCAACCTCGCCGAGGCAGCAAAAGCGAGCGGGGCGAGCACGATGCAGAACACCCCCACCGCAGCCGGCACCGCGAGCCGTGGCACGAGTCGGTATCCGTAAACGAGCGGTATGGGAGCCAGGGCGAACACCAATGCCCAGCTGGACGTCGGCCGAGGTTCCGCCTCAATCCGCGGCGTGCACTCGGTGCAGTAGACGTCTTCCTTCCGCACGTTCGCGCACGTGCCGCAGATGAACCGACCGCAGCGCTGGCACGTGTCGACCGCGGAAGTTTCAGGATGCGTCGAGCAGCGCGCGCCGGCCGGGGGTGCCATCGCGCCCATCTTCGCATGGTGAAATCGGGTGACCCTGCCTGCTCATCCCTCGGGACTCAGCCGCGCGTCACTTTGCGTGCGGCTACCCGCACCGGCTTCGCCTTCTTCGACGTCGCCTTCGCAAGCTTTGCCTTTTTCGCCACGGCAGGCTTCGCAACCGTCGGGGCCGCTTCCTTCGCGACCTGCGGGTTCTCGATTGCCTGCACGAGCTGCGACGTCGCCGTCATCGCATCGCTGTTGAGCAGCCGCCCATTCTCATCGACTGGCAGCGTGACGCTGAAGCGCGGACCCGACGGACCCACGACCTTGAGCTCCATCTTGTTGCCGACGAGCTTGCTTGAGACCGTGTAGTCGCCACCGGCAGAGCACTCCATCGAGATGCACAGCGTCTCGCTCAGCTGCTCGCGCGCCGGGCCGGTAACCGCAATGTGCTCACCCACTGCCCAGGCGGGCAGCGAGGCGACGAGGGTGAAGGCAGCGAGTGCGCGGATCATGCGGGCAGATACAGCAAGGCCCGGGCCAGACGCAGTTACGGCCGGTTGAGCGTGTAACGACCCCTGCATTCTGGAGTGCCCATGCGCCAGGGTGGGGGGCCGGCCCCTCAGGCGGCGTAAATCGCCATCGTCCGCAGCACGATGGCCGCGACGAAGCCGCCCAGCCAGCCCGCCAGAATCGGCCCCTTGAAGCGGTGTTCGAACTGGCTGAAGCCGTAGACGACGGTGACGATTGGAATCAGCAGAACCATGAAGCCCGTGCCGACGCTGCGCTGAAAGGCGTGAATCAAGACGAGCACGAAACACGTCAGCGCGAGGAACTGCAGCAGCAGGCCGAGGACGAGGGTCACGCGGGCACCATAACTGAGATACACACCACGCCATGTCCAACTTCCGCGCCATTCTCACGTTCGCGGTCGTCGGCACGCTGATCGGCATCGTCATCGCCACGCTCACGGCGCCCGCGATTCTGACCAACGGGCTGTGCGGCTTCTCGAACGACGTTCAAATCACCCGGCCCTGTCTCGACACCGTCGAGAAGGCGACCCGCGGGCTCATTCAATACCAGCTCTACGGCGGCCTCGGCGGCACCGTGCTCGGCATCGCCGCCGGCGTGTTCTTCAGCTTGCGGCGGAAGAAGAAGGCCGCCGCCGCGCCGGTGCCTTGATCAACAGCTTCACCTTCTCGGCCCGCGGCAGTTGCTTCACCGCGTACTCGAGCTTCAACGCCGCCGGCTTGTCCTTCACCCGCTTTCGCCACACCAGCTCGACCGGCAAGCGCGACCGGGTGTAGCGCGCACCTCTTCCGGCGTTGTGGCGGTCGACCCGGGCGGGAACATCGTTGCTGACTCCCGTGTACAGGGAGCCATCAGAACAGCGCACGATGTAGACGCTCCAGCTTGCCATTCGCGCGTCACCTTGCCTGAATCGGAAACGGAAATGGCTGACGAGATCGACGAACGCGCGAAAGACGTCCTCCGGGTCGTGGTCGAGGAATTCATCTCGAAGGGTGAGCCCGTCGGCAGCTCGCAGCTCACGCGCCGCGGCGACTTCGATGTCTCTCCCGCGACGATGCGCAACGTCCTCGCTGAGCTCGAAGAGCTTGGCTACCTCGAGAAGCCCCACACCTCGGCCGGCCGCGTGCCCACCGACCGCGGCTACCGCTTCTTCGTCGACACGATGCTGCAGCTGCGCGAGCCCACCACCAGCGACCGCAAGCTCATCGAGCTCGGCCTCGCCAACACCAACGTCGAAGAACGCCTCAGCGACGCGAGCAAGGTCCTCTACCAGCTGTCCCACCACGCGGCCGTCGTGCTCACCCCGCGGCCCAGCGCCTTGATGGTGACGAAAATCGAGTTGGTGCGGCTGCGCGACGACCGCGTCCTCGCCATCCTCGTGGGGCAGGGCGGGCAGGTTCAGAACAAGCTCGTCCACATCGACTTCCCCGTCTCGGCCGAAGAGCTCGTGCAGGCCTCGAACTATTTGAACGACCTGCTGCGCCAGGGCGTGAACATCGAAGACGTGCGCGGCCGAATCCTCACCGAGCTCGAAGCCGAACGCGCGCAGTACGACGTGCTCACCTCGAAAGCGCTGAAGCTCGGCGCCGCCGCAACCGACCTCACCGGCCCAGAACGGATGCTCATCGAAGGCACCGGCACCTTTCTCGAGGCGCCCGAGTTCGCCGACGACGTCAACCGCATGCGCACGCTGTTCAAGGCGCTCGACGAAAAGCACAAGCTGCTCTCACTGCTCGACCGGGTTCAGCGTGGCCGCGAGATGCAGATTTTCATCGGCGCCGAGTCCGAGTTCAGCAGCCAGGGCGATGTGAGCGTCATCGCCAGCCCCTACACCAGCGGCGAAACGGTGCTCGGCACGGTGGGTGTCATCGGGCCGACCCGTATGAATTACCAACGAATCATCCCACTCGTGAACTTCACCGCGCAGGTGCTGTCGAAGGCGCTGGGCGAAGAGTAGGGTTAAAGTTTCGCGGAAACCTCAGGCCGGGCTCTAGTGTTGGTTGAAGCATCCTTGCTGCCATCCCAGTGACTTCCGGAACATCGAGCCTCAAGGTTCTCAGGCAGCTGGCGTCCGATGCCCATTCGGACGCCTTCGTGGCCCAGGTCAAAGGCTTCGACCTGCCGATGGTGGTGCGCTGCGTGAAGCCCGAGCTCGCGCGCGACGAAGACCGCATGAACCGCTTCATCGCCGAGGCGCGGCTGCTCACCGAGGTCAGCGCCCCCGGGTTGCTGCAGGTGCGGTCGGCCGGGCGGATGAAAGACGGCCAGGTGTACGTGCTCACCGACTTCGCCGATGGCGTGCCGCTGGCGCAGGGCACGCCTCTGACGGTCGAGGCACTCGTCGACATCGGCATTCCTCTTTGCTCCGCGCTCGCTGCGCTTCACGACGCCGGCCTGGTCCTCGGGGCACTCAACGCGCACGAAATTTTGATGACGCCCGCGGGCGCGATGCTCGACGCGTCGCTGGCCCCCCTGTCGCGCGCGCCCGGCGCGACCGCCGCCACCGACGTTCGCGCCCTCGGCTCCCTGCTTTCCACGCTGGCCGTACCCGACGCGCACCACCCGTTCGATTCCGCCGTGCGCCAGGGCATCACCGCGGCGACGACGGCGCTCGAGCTGCAGGACGCGCTGGAGGCCGTGCGCCAGAAGTGGGCCGGAGCGACCCGGGTTCCCCGCAGCTTTGCCCCCACCGAAGACGCCGTCGAAGCGGCTCCCGTCCTCGAAGACGACCTGTCGGGTCAGACGCTCGGCATGTACGTGCTCGACCGGCTCATCGGCGAAGGCGCGATGGGCCGCGTCTACCTCGCCAAGCACAACCGCATCGGACGCGAGGCGGCAATCAAGGTCCTCAAGTCCGAGCACGCGCGCCACAAAGACCTGGTGCAGCGCTTCATTCAGGAAGCGACCGCGGTCAACGCAATCAAGAACGAGCACATCGTCGAGGTCCACGACTTCGGTGAAGAGCTCGGCCCCGACGGCCACCCTCGCGTGTACTGCGTGATGGAAGTGCTGCATGGCCGCGCGCTGGCGGACGAGATGACCCTCGCGCCGATGCCGGTGCAGCGGCTCGCGCGCATCGTGCAGCAGGTGACGCTGGCCCTGGGCGCCGCGCACGCGCTCGGCGTCGTGCACCGCGACATCAAGCCCGAGAACATTTTTCTTCACGAACGCGACGGCGACAAAGACTACGTGAAGGTCCTCGACTTCGGCGTCGCCAAGCTCTTGAAGCCGCTGGCGAGCCTTCCCACCAGCAGCACGCAGGCGGGCATCGTCATCGGCACGCCCGAGTACATGGCGCCCGAGCAGGCGCTGGGCATCTCGACGGACCTTCGCGTCGACCTCTACGCCGTGGGCCTCGTGCTCTACGAGCTGCTGGCCGGGCAGCAGCCCTTCAAGGGCGACACCTTTGGAAAGCTGGTGGTGGAAATCACCACGAAGGCGCCGCCGCCGTTGCCCGCGGTGACGAAGGGTGGTGAGCCGATTCCGCGGGCGCTCACCGACATCGTGGGCAGGTGCCTGCAGAAGAAACCAGAAGACCGTTACGGCGATGCGGCCGAGCTCGCCGCCGCGCTCGAGCCTTTCGTGCGGCCTGGACGTTCGGTCGAGCCCGTCATGATGGACGTGTTGCCCGCGGCTTCGCGCACCCCCCGCATCGTCGCGGCGTTCGGTGTCGCGCTGCTGCTCGGGGCCGCCGGCTTCTTCGTGCTGAAGCCGCCGCCTGCGGAAGCTGTCGTCGCCGCCGAGAGGCCGATGCCTCCGGTGCCCCCTTCGGTTCCCACCTCGGTCACGCTCGAGGTCGCCAGCAATCCCGCCGGAGCGAAGGTCGTCCGCATCGCCGACGGCGCCGTGCTCGGCGTCACACCGCTGAAGGTCGAGGCCGCACGCAGCGAAGCGCCAGCGGCCTTGCGCCTCGAGCTCGACGGCTACCAGTCGACCGAACGTTCTGTTGCGCTCACCGCGAACGCGTCGCTTTCCGTCGACCTGCAGCCGTCGCCGAAAGTCGCCGCGCCGCCCCCAAAGTCTTCTGACAAGAAGCCGAACCGCAAGAAGGTGACGCGTGATGGGCAGGTTGATCCGTTCAGCAACTGACGCGTCGCTTTCCGTCGGGCTTGCGCTGCTGCTGGCGCTCAGTCCGTTCGCCGCGCACGCCGACCCTGCGTCTGAGACGAAGGCGAAGGCGCTCTACAAAGACGGCATGAAGGCCTACGACGTGGGCGACTTCAGCGCCGCGCTGGAACTGTATTCCGACGCCTACAAGCTCGCTCCGCTGCCGGGGTTTCTCTTCAACATCGCGCAGTGCCACCGGCAGTTGTCGAACTTCGAGCAGGCGGCGTTCTTCTACGGACGCTTCGTCGACACCAGCAAAGCGCGCGCACCGAATGTCGAGCTCGCCAACCAGCTTCGGGCCGAGATGACCGCGAAGCAGGCCGAGAAGGTTTCGGCTGAACAGAAGCAGCAGGCAGAAGACGCAAAGCGCGCCGAAGAGATGAAGCGGATGACCGACGTGCCGATGGCCCCGCCCCCGCTGGTACCGAGCCCCGCCGTCGAAGGGCCGCCGGTGGTGGTCGCCCCAGCCGTCGTCCCCGAGGAGCACGCGTACAACAAGTGGTGGTTCTGGACCTTGATTGCCGTGGGCGTCGCGGGCGCGGCGGGAATTACTGCAGGTGCCATCGTGGCGGGCCGTCCCGCGAGGGCCCAGCCGACCACCCAGGACCCGATCGGGATGCCCCATTGAGAACACGCGCCGCAGGACTCTTGCTGCTGCTGCACGTCGCCGGTTGCGCGAACCCCGACAGGCTCAACGGCACCGCGCTGTACGTGGTCGCACTGTTCAAGGGCGAGTCGGACGTGCGCACCCTGTACTTCGCGGGCCAGACCGAAGCCGGCAACGATGTTTTCCCCGCGACTTATCGCCCGCTGGAGCCAGCGTCGTCTCGCCTCGAGTCGCCGCAGAAGGTCCGCATCTTCATCGACGACGCGCTCGACGGGAAGCGCGTCACGGTGTCGCTGTACGCGGTCGACAGCGAGAAGAAGTTCGTTCAGTTCGGCTTTGACAGTGAAGTCATCGTGAAGGGGCTCGAGAAGACGATGACCATCGACATGGCGTTGTTCTTCGAGCCGGGCTCCGACGCGGGGCCCATCGACTACCCGGACGCGGGCTTCATCGACGCTGGCGGGTTCGACGCGGGGCTGCCGGATGGCGGCACGCTTCGGTGCGAGTGCAACGCCGGCTGTTGCTACCCGGGCACGGCGACCTGCTTCGTGCCGGCGCGCAACAGCTTCGACGCCGGCGCCGAGTCTCCCCCCGTTACTTTGACGCGGCAGGCCTGCGGCAAGCCCGGGGCCTTCTGCTCGGTGCAATGCGATGCGGCTCGCAGCAACGCGTGCCTCAACGGCGTTTGTTCATGCGGGGCCCAGCCTTCCTGCGGGCAGGGCCAGCGGTGCGTCACCCAGGCCAACGGCAGCAGCACGTGTATTTGCGATGCCTATTCTCAGTGCCAGGGCTGCTGTGCGGGCACCGCCTGCACGACGACGCGGCAGAACTGCGGCGCCGCGGGCCTCGGCTGTTCGCCCTGCACGCAAGTCGTGATTGGCATGAACTCGAACGACGCGGGCCAGCTGGCGTGCTCGCAGCCCTCGAACAAGCCGCCCTCGACCGAGATGGCGGGCGTCTGCTCGAGCTCGGTGACCTGTGCCGGCTGCACCGGGGGAAGCCAATGTTGTTCAGACATGCGCTGCGTCCCCACTGCCTGGCCGCGTTGCAAACGCAACCCGCTGAATGACGTGTGTGGGGCGTGCGACGTGCTGCGCAGCGACGCCTGTGGGCATGGCAGCTGCGAGTGCGGCAACGACAACCAGTGCGGACCCCAGCAGTACTGCGATCGCAGCACCAAACCGTCGATGTGCAGACCGCTTCCCTGATGTCACCCCCAGGTGACGTCGCAGAGAAGGACACTCCACCTGCCGCTGCCGAGAGCAACTGGGCACCAACCGGCCTTACGCATTCCGTGCACGTCGCGTTGTCACCCCCGCGTGACGCCTGATTCATGAGTCGTGGCCGGCGGTTGGGCCACCCGCGGTGAGCGCTGCGAGGGGGTGTGCCAGGCCGTCGGGTGGCACCCTAATTGGATCCTTTTCCGTCCATGGTCCATTCGCCCCTGAAGGTGTTCTGCGCTGCGCTGCTCGTGCTCTCGGCCGCGTGCGCAAGTGAGCTGCCGCCCGCACCGTCGCCGTCGAAGGGAACCTCGTCGCTCGAGGCCGCGTTCGAAGGCGCGTCGCGCGAATTTCAGGTGCCGGTCGAGCTGCTGAAGTCGATTGCCTGGGTCGAGACCCGCGTCGACGGCAACAGCCCGGGCAGCGTGAACGGCGGGTACGGCGTGATGAACCTGGTCGAGCGGGACGACTGGAAGATGCTCTCGCGCGCGGCCGCCATCACGGGGGTCGATGCGGCGCGGTTGAAGGCCGACCCCGTCTCGAACATTCGCGGGGCCGCCGCGGTGCTGCGCGAGCTCGGCGACAAGTCCTTCCGTTCGTACCCCGAGCTGTCGGCGTACGAGCTGGGCGATTGGTTCCAGGCGGTCTCGCTGTACCCGGGCATCGACTCTGCGCCGGTGGCGAATGACTACGCGGCCGATGTCTACGTTCGGCTCGAGCAGGGCTTCGAGGTGCCGTCCCTGAATGGAACTGTTGCGCTCGAGGCCAAGGTGGCCGATTGGCGCAAGCACTCGACGGTGTCGTCGCGCCGCGATGCACTGGGCGACTACCCGGGCATCGCGCAGTACAAGCAGTCGCCGCACTACTCGTCGGGCCGCAGCAGCTACCAGTACGTGCTCATCCACACGATGCAGGGCAGCTACGCAGGCTGCATCAGCTGGTTCCAGAATCCGGCGTCGCAGGTGTCGTCGCACTACCAGGTGCGCAGCTCGGACGGGCAAATCACCCAGATGGTGCAGCACTCGAACACCGCGTGGCATGCCCAGTGTTACAACTCGAAGAGCGTCGGCATCGAGCACGAGGGCTTCATCGCCAACCCGGGCCAGTGGTACACGGACGCGATGTACACGGAGTCGGCCAAGCTGACCCGTTGGATTGCTGACCGTCACGGCATCCCCAAGACCCGCGCGCACATCATCGGCCACGCGGAAGTCGCGAGCCCCTGCAACACCGGCGGTCACACCGACCCGGGCAGCGGGTGGAACTGGACGAAGTACATGAACCTCGTGAACGGCTCGACGCCCACGCCGGGCACGGGCACGTTCATCGGCGCCATCTACACCGGTGGCAACGCTGCGAACCGCGTCGCTGGAGCCGTCGTCACCGTCGGCAGCCAGACCGTCACCACCGGCGCCGACGGCCTCTACCAGTTCAACCTCGCGGCCGGCTCGCACACGGCCACCGTCAGCAAGGCGGGCTTCGGCGGCGCCACGGTTACCAAGACGGTCGTCGCGGGTGCGCAGGTCTGGGGCTCGATGGAAATCAACAGCATCGCGACGACGGGCACGCTGCGCGGAAAGATTTTCGCGTTCAACCCCGCGGATGCGGCCGACATGAGCGTTTCGGTTGCCGGAGCGACGGTGACCGCTGGAGGCCAGACGGACACCACCGGCGCCGACGGCTCGTACCTGTTCACGCTTCCGCCGGGCAACTACACGGTGAACGTGACCAAGGCCGGCTTCTCGGCGAACTCGGTCGCGCGCGCGGTGTTGGCGAGCACGGTGACCTGGGGCTCGGTCGGCTTGACCGGCATGACGGGGCCAGACCAGCAGGCGCCGCAGGTCGCGATTTCGTACCCGGCCGACAAGGCCTCGCTGGACCTCGCGGTGTTCAACCTCACCGGCAACGCGAGCGACAACGCGGGCCCGGTGGCGACCATCGCGCTTTCCATCAACGGCGGCACCGCGGCGAACGTCCCCGTCACCGGTGGAGCGTTCTTGATCGAAGTGAAGCTGAAGCCGGGGACGAACAGCCTGAAGATTACCGCGAAGGACGCAGCAGGAAACGTCGGCACGGTGACCAGCACGGCGACGTTCAACGCGGGCGTCTCGGGCTTCGTTCACGTGGCGGACGACGAAGCGCAGCGCGTGACGGCGGCGGTGGTTCAGCTGCGTGAAGTCGGCACGGGCTCGGTCATCTCGACGGCGACGACGGATGCGACGGGCGCGTACGCGCTGGCGGCTTCGGCGGTCGGCACGGACCACGTGCTGTACGTCAAGGCGCCGGGCTTCCTCACCTATTCGGAGACCATCACCATCCCGGACGACCAGCGCGCGACCAAGAAGCTCGGCCTGCAGCCCGGCGAAGACATGGTTCCCACCGACGTCGGCATCGCGTTCTCGGATCCAATGAACGGCGCGACGGTCACCACCGACAAGGTCACGGTGTACGGCACGGTCAACGGGTTCGCTCCGGCGAGCGTGAAGGTGAATGGCGTGCAGGGCGAATTGCTGGGCGCCAACGGCTTCACCGCGACGGTGCCGGTCACCGAAGGCGAGAACACGCTCGAGGCGATTGCCCAGGGCCTCGGCACCGAGACCGCGCTGGGCAAGCTGAAAATCATCCGCAAGCTCGGCGGCAACTCGGTGACTCCGCCCAGGAACGACCTCGTCGCGCGCGGTGGCTGCAGCGCGGTGGGCGGGCTCGAGCTCCTGGCCCTGGGTCTGCTCGGCGCCGTGCTGCGCCGCCGCCGTCACAACTAGCAGTCGGCAGTGGTACACCTGCCACGCCGATGATGCTCTCGACGTGGCTGGTGTGCCTGCTGGCCGCCGCTGACAGTCCCCGCCAGATTGTGCTGACTCCCGAGGCGGGTGCGTTCCTTCATGCCGTGCCGGCGCAGGGTGAAGTGCCGCAGGCGCTGGTCGATGCGCGGCGCCTCGCCGAGAGCCTTCGGTACGAAGAAGCGGTCGTCGAGTATCAGCGCTACCTCGCCGTCGGTGAACGCCCGGCGCGCGAGCGGGCCGAGGCGCTGTTGGAGCTCGGCTTCATTCACCTCGTGTTGGGCGACGAGGCGAACGCCGACGTCCGCGCGTCGAATGCGCTGGAGCTCGACCCTTCGTTGGAACTGCCGGCATCGGCGGCGGCGCGGCAGGTCGATTTTCTGAATAAGGCGCGAAAGGATTTTTTGACCCGCGCGCGGGTGTCGGTCGAGCCGCGCGTCGATTCCGATGCGCCGGGCTTCGTGCGCGCAAAGGTGGTGGATCCGCAGGGCCGGGTGAAGCGGGTGTTGCTGCGCCATGCGCTGTCGGCCAGCGGGCCGTTTCATTCGACGCTGATGACGTGCGCGGCCGAGGCCTGCACGGGCGCGATTCCTCCGCCGCAGGACGCGAACAGCTTCACCGCCTGGTACTACGTCGAGGCGCTCGATGCCGGGCAGCTGACCCTCGCGCGCGCGGCCGGGCCGGACGAGGCGATGCAGCTCGCAGTCGTGGGCGGAAAACGTTGGTACCAGAACCCCGTGCTCTGGGGCGTCGGCGGCGCGGCGTTGATCGCAGTGGGCGTCGTCGTGTACCTGCTGTCGCCCGCACCGCCGCGCTGATCAGGCCAGCGAGTCGTCGTACTTCGCGGTGAGCGCGCCGCCTGCGTTGCCGGTGTTCACGACGCCCGTCGGCTCGATCAACACCGCGCGGACCTCGCCATTGGCAACCGGGCAGTGCTCGACGCCGCGAGGCACCACGAACAGCTGGCCCGCCTTCAGGTGCACGTCGCCGTCCCGCATCCGAATCGTCAGCGACCCGTCGAGCACGAGGAAGAGCTCATCGGTGGCTTCGTGTGCGTGCCAGACGAACTCACCCTGCAGCTTCACCACTTTCACTTCGTAGTCGTTGAGCCGCGCGACGACCTTCGGTGACCACGCTTCGGTGAACAGCGAGAGCTTCTGGGCGAGGTCGACGACGTGGTTCGGCATTGGCGCTCCGTGACGCAGTTACTTCGGGTCCCAGCGGTCGGCGTTGATTTCGTATACGAGCGCCGAGGTGCGGTTCGGCATCACGGCCACCTTCCACACCGCCGACTTTTTTCCGTTCTCAAGCTTCACGGTGACGGCGTAGTTGCCCGACGGCACTTTGCGATCGAGCGGGCCCGGCCCCCAGTCTTCGCGGCCCACCAGAATGCGGCACGGCACGCTCGCGGGAAGCGTCGCGATGCGCAGGCGGCCCTCGCCCGCGGGAATCGGAGCCGGCTCTTCGGCGACAGGCTCTTTGGCTGCGACGACGACGAGCACAGGCTTCGGGCGATGCGGGCGTTCGGGCCGCGACTTCGCCGGTAACAGCGGCGGCGCCGCAGGTTCGACCTTCGCCACCGGGTTCAGTGCTTCCGGCGGCTCGACTTCCTCGCTGGCGGGGCTGGGCCTGGGAATCGGCTTCACCCGAACGGCGACGACCGGCTCAGGCACAGCTGCGACCGGCGACGGCTTGAGCAAATACAGCGCGCCCAGGGTGCCGACCAACACCGCGGCAACGAACGCGGCCGGCATCACCCACACGGGCAGCTTCTTCGCGTGCGGCGCGACCGCCCCCGGCACCATCCTTTCCGTGTGCCGCCGCGGACTCGGCGCCGAAGGCACGGGCGCGCCTGCCATCATCGCCAAAGCGCCCTTCGTCTCAGCCATCGTCGCCATTGGCACGATGGGATGCCGCGCCGAAGGCACCGCCGAAATTTCACCCGCGTTGTCGACGTACCCGAACAGCGACGAGTGGCCCACGCGGAAGCCCGAGTCGTACGCCGCTTTTTCCAGCGCCTCGCGCATCGCCCGCGCCGTCGGCCACCGGTCGTCTGGCTTCAGATTCATCGACCGCGTCACCACGTCGTAGAAGCCGGGCGGCAAGCCGGGGAAGACCTTCTGCAGCGGTTCCCAGAGGCCGCGAACGAGCGCGCCGTTTCTTTCGGTGTGCGTCTTGTGCAGGTCGAACGGCGTGTTGCCGCACGCCAGCTTGTAGAGCGTGACGCCCAGCGAGAAGAGGTCGCTGCGCCCATCGAGCAGCTTCCCCATCGCCTGCTCGGGCGAGAAGTAGCCGGCCTTGCCCTTCGTCACCCCCGGGTTGGTGAGGTTCCGGTTCGTCGCCGCCTTTGCGATGCCGAAGTCGATCAGCTTCAGCGAGCCCGTCGACGACAGCAGCAGGTTGTGGGGCGAGACGTCGCGGTGCACGAGGTTGACGTGGCCGCCTTCGATTTTCAGCGCGTGCACCGCCTCGAGCGCGCTGCAGCAGTAGATGCCGATGGCGAACAGCGCCTCGTCCGAGAACCTTTCTTTCTGGTCGCGCAGGTGGCGATTCACGGTGGCCAGCGTCTCGCCGGGCACGAGCTCCATCGCCATGAACAACAGCCCTTCGGCTTCGCCCACTTCGTAGATGTGGACGATGTTCGGGTGCGACAGCGTGCAGGCGGTGCGCGCCTCATCGAGGAACATCTCGCGGAAGTCGGGCGACTCGGAATACTCGGCGCGAATCACCTTCAAAGCGACCGGGCGGAAGATGCCGGCGGTCAGCTCCTGGTCGGCTTTGTACACCTCGGCCATGCCGCCCTGCGCGAGCAGTCGGTTGATGCGGTAGCGGCCAACCTGTTGTCCGGGAGAAAACGGCACGTAAAGACAACCAACTTACACTGCTATTTCTTCGGCTGCTTTCCGCCCTTCGCCGGCTTTTCGGCCTTGAGCTTGAAGCTGTCGGCGAACTTCTTGAAGTCGGTTTCGTTGTAGGCGGCGGTCGGGCTGACGCAAATCATCTGGTACAGGCGGTCGCCGACGAGGAAGAGGCGTGCGCCCATCTTGATGCCGGCCTCGGTGGTGCCGTCGAACTCGCGGCCCGGCCACTTCTTCTTCGGGGTGTCGGAATCCAGGAACACGGCGAAGTCCTTCTCGATTTTGCCGCCGACGTTGGCCATCGCCCCGTCGCGGGCGCCTTCGAGGACCTTGCTCGGAATCGCCTTCGACATCATGCCCGCGGGGTAGTCGGCGACGGAGACCGCGAAGAAGGCACCCGGCGTCTGCGCCGACCAGGTCAGCGTCTTCACCTTGCCAGCGGCGGTCGACTCCTCGCCTTCCTTCATCGCCGCCTTGCCCGGCAGCTCGGCCGTGAACGTGTCGGTCTCGAGCTTCTGCCATTCCGCGGGCGTCGGGGCCTGCGCAGGCGCAGCGACGGGCGCGGGTGCCGCCTTCACCGGCTCGGCGACGACGGGCGCAGGCTTCGCCTCGGCGACGACCGGCGGCGGAGGCGTCTCTTTTTCCTTGCTGCAGCCGGCGACCCACATCGACACGCAAAGCGAAGCGAAGAGCAGTGAGCGGTTCATGCCCGCGACTTACTCCAGAACCCGGCGGACCTTACGGCTCTTCGTTCGAGTTGATGCCGAGGCGGCGCAGCATGCGATGCACCGACTGGCGGGGCAGGCCGGCGCGCTGGGCGGCCCGCGTCACCACACCATTCGCCGCCTTCAAGTGCTCCAACAGGTACGTCTTCTCAAAGCTGTCGAGCACGCGCTCTTTCGCCTCGTGGTACGGCAACGAGAGCAGCTGCCGCGTCGCTTCCTGGCGCAGCCGGGCACCAGACGACTCGTCTTCTTCCACCGTCTTGCCCAACGCGCGCGCAATCGCTCCGGCGCCGAGGTCGGGAAATGCGGCCAGGCGTTCCAACACGTTGCGCAGCTCGCGCACGTTGCCCGGCCAGTCGTGCCGCGACAGCATCTCGACCGTCTCGTCCGAAATCGGCGCCTGCGAACGGCCTTTGCCTTCGAGGTGCCGCACGAGAAGCTGAATGTCTTCGGGGCGTTCACGCAGCGGCGGCACGCGCACGCGGAACACCGAGAGCTTGAAGAACAAATCTTCGCGGAACCGACCGGCCTTCACTTCGGCCTCGAGGTCCTTCTGCGTCGACGCGATGACGCGCACGTCGACCTTCACCATGCCGCCCTGGCCCGGCCGCTTGATTTCGCGCGTCTCGATCGCCCGCAGCACCCGCGCCTGCAGCTGCGCCGGAAGCTCGGCCACTTCGTCGAGGTACAACGTGCCCTGCGTCGCTTCTTCGAACGCGCCCGGACGCGCTGTCGGCCGCGAGGTCGACACGTCGTGCCCGAACAAATCGGAATCCAGCAGCGCTTCCGTCGACGTGCAGTCGACGACCACGAACGGCATGTCCTTGCGTGCGCTCTTGTCGTGAATCGCGCGGGCGAGCACTTCCTTCCCCGTGCCGGCTTCCCCTTCGAGGACGATGGACGACTCGGTCGGAGCCGCGCGCTCGAGCAACGCGAAGCTGCGGCGCATCGCGGTCGAACGGCCGAGCACATCACCGAAGCGTTCGTGCGGAGACAGCGGCCACTGAATCTCGTGACGGTCGGGCTCGAACCGAAGCTCGCTGCGGCCGATGTTGAGGCGCACCTTGTCGAGCAGCCGCGCCTCGATGACCTGCAGCCCTTCGATGAAGACGCCGTTCGTGCTTCGCAGGTCGCGCAGCCGGTAACCGCCGGGGCCGCCCGAGAGCTCGACGTGCTTGCGGGACACCGACGTGTCGTTGAGGCGCAGCTGGCAGCCTTCATCGCTGCCGATGACCACCATCTGCCCTTCGAGCACCACTTCCGTGCCCTTGTCGGGGCCCTTCACCACCGTCAATCGCGCGCGCGGAAAACGGGCGACGTCGGCGTGCAGCACTTCGGTCATGTTCTCTGGAGCACTCATTGCGCGCCGACCATATACGCGCGCGCGAGAGGTGTACTCACCAGAGAACGTCCTGGTCCTCGGTGACGCCCGGCAGGTTGTCGATGGCGTGCGCTTTTCCGTCGATGGTGATTGTCCCTTCGAACAAACCGACCGGCTGAAGGAACCAGCTCTTCACGAGCTTCAGGTCGCGCGACTCGCGGTGGATGCCGATGGGCTTGAAGGTCAGCCGAATCGAACCGTCGTCGGTCGAGACTTCCCAGCGTTCCAGCGGGTCGGCCTTGTTGAAGACGAAGCGCGCGCGCGACAGCGGGATGAGGCGGTTGCCGACCCACAGCGCATTCTCGTTCACGTCTTCGCGCGTCTCGTTGAAGCCTTCGACCAGGTTCAGACCGATGGGCGTGCCGTCGGCGAGACGGCCGCACGCGAAGCCCCAACGCCACGCCGTGCGCCGCGCGAGGTAGCCGTGCGTGTAGTCCATGCCGCCCACGCCGCCGTCGAGGACGTAGCGCCGGCCGCCGGCCTGCAGTGTTCCGAACGTGAGCAGGCCGGCCCACTTCTGCGTCACGTTCACCACGCCGTCGCCGGGCACCGGAGCGATGACGGTGAGGGGCGGGGGCGCTCCGGCGGCGAGGAAGTCGACCTTCCAGTCGAGCTTTCTGCGCAGGACGCCGGCGCGCGAGTGAAGGTGGAAGCGTTCGCTGCCCGATGGACGTTCGGCCCTGATGCGCAGCTGCGGCGAGGTGAAGCGCACGTCGAGGCCCGTGCTCGGCTCGTTCGAGACCTTCACCATCGGCGCCGCGAGCCCCAGCACCGACTCGTCGAGCAGCACCTGCTTGTCCTTCAAGTCGACGACCACGCAGAAGCTGTTGCTGCTGTAGCCAATGTCGACCACCGCACACAGCGCGATGACTTCGCGGGTCGCGACGAACGAGTAGAGCCACTTCTTGTGCTTCAACAGCCGGCGGCCGAGGCCCGGGTCGTACGCACCGGTCAGCCGCGCGAGGTCCACAGTCGGCAGCGCGCCCTGGTACGTGCCGAATCGCGGGGCGCCGGCATCATCGGCAACAGCAGAAGGCACAGGAGGCAGAGACATGGTCGGACGTTACTTCCAGAAATCGGTTGTGTGGACCGCGTCTCGCCTGTCTTATCGCGCGCCGCCTTCACCCCTTTGCCTGGAGTTGCCCTGTGGAACCGAACCCTGCTTTTGGTGGTGTGCCTGGTCCGTCTCCTGCCGGCTCGAACGCGAAAGACGCGCTCAACATCCCGTCGATTCTGCTGCTCGTCACGGGGGGCCTGGGCATCCTCAGCGGGCTGTCGAGCCTGGTGCGCGGCGGCAATCAGCAGATGATGGGCCAGTTCGCCAATGACCCCCAGGTCGCGAAGATTGCGAGCATCATGTCGGGCCCGGGCAACGTCGTCTTCAGCCTGCTCTGCATCGCGCTCTCGGGGTTCATCATCTTTGGCGCGCTGAAGATGCGAAACCTTCAGTCGCACGGCCTCGCCATCGGGGCGTCCGTCGTCGCGATGATTCCGTGTGCCGGCTGCTGCTGCCTCGGCCTGCCCGTTGGCATCTGGTCGTTGGTGCTGCTGATGAAGCCCGAAGTGAAGAGCCAGTTCGGCGCTTAGCCGACGTCTTTCAGCAGGCTCTCGATGCGCGACAGGTCTTCAGACGCGATGTCGACGTACTGAAGACCGATTTCGAACCTGGCGGGGTCGGTGGGGCCCAGCTTGTCGACCCAGCAGATGCGCGTGTCGAGGGTCACCGTCTCACCGGTCGGCAGAAACAGCTCGAGCTCGAGGCGTTCGCCGACCTTGTGCACGTCGTCGCTGTAGACGCAGAGGCCGCCGAGGCTGATGTCGAGCACCTTCCGCTTCCCTTCTTCGTCCACCATCGCCGCGCCAAGAGGGCGGCAGAGCACGGGGGCATGCAGACGCTTGAACTTTCGCCGCTCGGGGATGGTCATGGGATGAACAAGCCTACTCCGGCACCGGGTGCGCGGTAGATTCCGCGGCCATGTTCCCCAAATCCACAACTCGCATCCTCGCCGGGTGCGCGGCCCTCGCCCTCACGGCCTGCCCGGGCGCGGACGCCACGAAGAAGACCGCCGAAAAGGTGAAGGCGCTGGAAGAGAGGAAGGTCGCCGACCGCACGAAGGCCGAGCAGAAGGAAATGCTCGCCGACTTGCCGAAGGACGCTGTCAAGCTCGACCCGCCCTGGGAAGACAGCAGCTACGTCTTGCTGAAGGCCGACGGTCCGTGCCCCGAGAATTTCTGGGCGCTGTTCGGCGGTGATGCGCCCGGCGCGAACAAGGACGAAAAAAAGGCGAACGCAGGCAAGCGGCCCGAGCTCGCGAAGGCGTTGAGGGAAAAGACGTACCTCGTGAAGCTGCGCGCGCCCGATGAAGTGAAGCTGTCGCCGTTCGACGCGACGAAGAACGAATTCCCGGTGGACGTGCAGGGCACCATCGACTGCACCGACAGCATCGGCCGCGTGGCGATTGCGTGGTCGGCGGTGAAGGCGGGCGACCCGGGCGCGTCGGCCGCGAAAGAAGGCGCGGAAGTCACCCAGAACATCTGGATGGCGCAACCGCTGAAGTTTCAGCTGCCGATGAAGGGCATGGCCGACGCGAAGGAGTTCGACGCGAAGAACAAGCTCGGCCTTTCGGCGCGCGTCTTCTTCAAGCTCGGCAAGACGGAAATCGACAAGAAGTTGAAGAAGCTCGGCAAGGTGGTCGAGAAGGCCCACGGCGAGACGCTGACCATCGGCGGCGGCGTCGAAGACTGGGGCGCCGGGCGCATGGTGAAGGCAGAAGGGGTGGGCATTCGCCTCGCGAGTGAGAAAGAAAAGACCACGTTGATCGAGAGGAAACCTTGAAAGACCTCGACGTAGACCGTGCCATCGAGCTGCTGTCGCAACTCATGGAATTCGAGCTGGCCGGCGTCGTTCGCTACACCCACTACTCGCTGATGGTGACGGGCCCGAACCGCATCCCCATCGTCGGCTTCATGAAGGCCCAGGCCACCGAGTCGCTGCTTCACGCGCAGCAGGCGGGCGAGATTCTCACGGGCCTCGGCGGGCACCCCGCGGTCACCATCGCGCCCATCAAAGAGTCCTTCAAACACTCGATGAAGGCGATTCTCGAAGAGTCCCTGGCGCACGAGCAGCGCGCGCTCGACCTCTACAAGACCTTTCTCGACACCGTCGAAGACCGCAGCATCTACCTCGAAGAGTTCGCCCGCACCCAGATTGGCCAGGAAGAGCTGCACGGCCTCGAGCTGCGGAAGATGCTGCGCGACATCGGCGTCGTCTACGAAGGGCCGCACGCCCACAAGCCGAAGACGAAGCCCGCTCGCAAACGCGCCCGCGGCTGAAATCCCGCTTTTCGGCGATACTGCCCGCCATGACCCTCTCGATTTCGCGCATCCCGCCAGCAGTCGTCCCGGCAAAGCCGCAGGTAGCCGCAGCCCGACCCACCC
>JAYUXE010000580.1:0-1812 GCA_043753165.1 Archangiaceae bacterium
GCCGTCAGATTCCGTGCAAACACGGCAATCGCTTCTTCGTCCGCCTTCTCTTTGAGGGCGCGCCGGTACTCGGCTTCCAGCGACGGCAGCAGCAGGCGATCGATCGCGTCGATCATCGCGAGGCCGACTTCGCGGGCGAGCACGGCGGCGGCTTTCGGATTCACCACCGCGTTTCGAACGCGCGCCGTGACGGCATCGCGCGGCAACTCGACCGAGACCTTCAGCAGCGACTCGGCTTCCCCCCGTTCGGCGGCGAGGACCCGGTGTGACGGCGCCTGGTCCGCGCGCTCGCGGCGGCCCACGTGATCGCGGAACTTCTCGAGCTCGGGCGCCTTCGACTTTCCGCGCGCCGCGTCGACCACCAGCTCGCCTTGCGCAGCGAACAGCTTCCTCAGGTCGGCCCGAAGCGCAGCCCGTTCGGCGATGGTCTCGGCCACGATGTCGCGCGCGCCGGCGAACACGGCCTCGAGATCGGGCAGCTCTTTCGCGGGGTCGATGTACGGCTGACCCAGCGCCTCACGTGCGGGCGAGGTGGGCCCTTGCGCCAGCAGCACCTCGGCCAGAGGTTGCAGCCCGCGTTCTTTCGCGACCTGCGCACGCGTGCGGCGCTTCGGCCGCCACGGCAGGTAGAGGTCCTCGAGCTCGTTCAAGGTCGAGGCGTTGACGATCGCCTTCTCGAGCGCGGGCGTGAGCACGCCGAGCTCCTTGAGGTTCTCGAGAATGGTCGCGCGGCGCGACTCGCGCGCCTTCACGACGGTGGCCTGGTCGGCGATGCGCGAGATGGCCTCGTCGTCGAGGCCACCCGTCGCTTCTTTGCGGTACCGGGCGATGAACGGCACCGTGGCGCCGCCCTCGAGCAGCGCAAGCGTGGCTTCGACTCCGGCCAGGGGCAGCGACAGCTCGCGCGCGAGCAACGAAGAAATCGATGAAGACATGCGCCGGAACCTAACTAACTTGGCGATTCATGCCCGACCTTCTCGCCATCGTCAGCAAGGCTGTCTTCGAAACAGATGCCCGCAACGCCGCCGCCGGCCAGACCCTGCCGATGGACCGTTACACCAGCAAAAATCCCGGGCTCGCGTCGCTGGCCGAGAAGGGCAGCCGGCTGTTCCTCGTCACCGTTCGCCCGCCGGATGAACGCCTGTGGCTCGTCGCGGTGCTCGAGCAGCCGAAGCACGACGGCGCCGCGTGGACTGCGAAGAAGAACGTCTTCCCCATCACCGACATCAGCGCGCTGCGGTCGAAGATCCGCTTCACGTCCAACACCGGCATCACCGAGAAGAAGGGGGCGTTGGGCATGTCTCTGCAGACGCCTCGCCCGCTCACGGCTGCCGACGTCGCGTTGCTGCTCGGTGAGCAGGTCGCGCTGGCGAAGGCAGAAGCACCGGTGAAGAAGACTGCGCCGCAGAAGACGAGGGCGCCCGAGAAGGGCGCGGACGACGGCAGCGACTGGGCCGCGCTAAAGACCGCGCTGACCGCCAAACGCTACGACCGCGCGCTGGGCGCGGCGCTGGCGTTGTGGGGTGAATCGCGTTCACCCGAAATCGCCGCGCTGGTCGAAAATCTCTCGGCCGCGCTGCCAACGGAAAAGGAATTCGAGGTCGCGGTCGGCACGGCGCACCAGTCGAACCTTTCGGGCGCGCTGACGGTGCTGACGGAAGGCGTGCGTTTCGCGGAAGCCTGCAGCCGCGTCATCTCACTCGAAGACCTGCCGCCCGACCCGCGCGTGGCGACGCAGTTGAACGCGTACCTGGCCGCTCCGCCGTTCACGGCCCAGAGCTCGCGCGACTTCTGGAATTCGCTGTTCGAGCA
>JAYUXE010000581.1:0-1812 GCA_043753165.1 Archangiaceae bacterium
TTGTAGAGAATGGCTCCGATTGAATAGAGGTCGCTTTGCGGACCAATCGCCTTGTCACCGCGCACCTGCTCGGGCGACATGTACGCGGGCGTCCCCATCGACGTGCCCGTCTGGGTGATGCCGCCGCTGGTCGAAAACTTACTGATGCCGAAGTCGAGGATCTTCACTGCGGGCGTCGGCTTGAGGCAGACGAAGATGTTGGCGGGCTTCAGGTCGCGATGAATGACGCCCGCTGCGTGCGCCGCGACCAGCGCGTCGAGCACCGGCACCATGATCGCCACCGCCTGCGACGCCGACAAGGCCCCCGACCGCTTGCAAAACGACTTCAGCGTGACGCCTTCGAGGTACTCCATCACGATGAACGGCATGCCCTCGTCCGTCTCGCCCATGTCGAGCACGTCGACGATGCCGGGGTGGCTGATCAGCGCCGCTGCTTTTGCTTCCATCTGAAAGCGGTGCACGAAGTCCGCGTTGTCGGCCAGCTTCGCGTCGAGCAGCTTGATCGCGACGGTGCGGCCGATGAACGAGTTGACCGCCTGGTACACCGAGCCCATGCCGCCCTGGCCCAGCATTCCTTCGACTTTGTATTTGCCTCCCAGCAGCGTGCCGCGGGGGAGATCGCTGAAGCCCATTCGGGCCCGGACACTACCCCATCAACGGACAGCGACCGACACGCGCGCGCGCTTCTCCATCTCTGAACGCATCGACACCATCAGCTGCCGGGTCGTGTCATCCATCATCGGCCCCATGATGAAGCCCGGCGCTTTCGCGTTCGGCAGGCAGCGCAGCACGTACTCCACGCGCACACCCTTCGGTCGGGGGGTCATCCTCCAGCCGCCGTTGAACACGCTGAAGTCCTTCTTCAGCAGGTCGGTGAACGCAATCTCGCGGTGATCGATCTCTTTCATCTGCATCGTCATCTGAACGGTTGCGCTGAACATCGCGACCTTTCCAATCGCTTCCTGCGCGACCAGGGCCACATTGTCTCGCCGTTCTTTGACGACGCTGCTCTTGAGGTTGGCGAGGAACTTCGGATGATTTCCATAGTCGGTGAGCACGTCCCACGCGACGTCGGGCGAGACGTCGACCTCGAAGCTGCCGTTCATCTGGTAGATGTCACCCCGCGGTCCCACCGCCTTCTGACTCACCTGCGGGGCCGGCGCTGCAGCGACGAGAAGGGCGAGGGCGGTTCCGAGGAGGCTCATGCCTCGTCACTTGTGCATCAGGTGGACCAGCTTTTTTCACGCGCTGCGTCGGCGTGCGAGCTGAGCCGTCGCGAGCTCCCCGACGGTGGCGACCGCCGCGGCGATGCGCGGCGACCACGGAAAACCGCAGGACAATCGCAGACAATGCGCAAACCGCCCGCGCGCCGAAAAGATTGGCCCCGGAGCGATCGCGATTCCCTTCGCCAGCGCGCGCGACTGCAGGTCGAGCGCATCCGCCCCCTGAGGCAGTTCTACCCAGAGCACGAAGCCCCCCGACGGCGCCGTCACCCGCGTGCCGGCAGGAAACGAATCGGCGATCGCCTCCCGCACCCGGTCGACCTGGCCGCGCAGCGTCGCCCGCAGCCGCCGCAGGTGCCGGTCGTACCCTCCACTCGCCAGGAACTCGGCCACTGCCAGCTGGGGCAGGGTGGGACTCGCGACGGTGAATGCGAACTTCAGCTGTTCGATGCGTTCCATGTGACGGCCCGGGGCAATCCACCCCACGCGGTAGCCCGGCGCCAACGTCTTCGAGATCGAGCCACAGAACAGCACCCGGCCTTCGCGATCCCACGCGCGGGCAGGGCGGGGGCGGGGAGAGTCGAACACC
>JAYUXE010000582.1:0-10113 GCA_043753165.1 Archangiaceae bacterium
GACGCGGGTCGCGAGCCTTCAGGTTCTCGGCACCCAGCCCGATTCCCCAGACGGTGTCGCGTGGTGCCGCTTCGACCAGCATCTTCTCGCCTGTGCCCAGCAAGAACGCGCGAAGGTCCTCGTGCGCGCCGAACTTCGCGACATTGCCGCGCACCACCGCGTCGACGCGGACCGCACGCCAGCGCGCGTCATCGAAGTTCCGCACCTCACGGCCCAACGCCTTCGCGTCCGCCGGCGTCGCAGTCGTCAGGATTCTGGCGAGCGTCTCATCGTCGTCGAACGTCCGCGCCTTCTCAGCCATCATGAAGTGCTCGGCCGACGCGTATGCGACGCCATCCACCGTGAATGCCCGCAGAAACCACTGGCTCAGACATGACTTGTCGATCGCCTCGGCCTCCTTCTGCGTGTGACCCCAGAAGAAGAACAGCTCGACCTGCTGTCCGGAGTCCAGGTGCTCGGTGAGCGCGTCTCGTGTCCACATGCGCCGCACTGTCGCCTGATCCGATCGATACAGTCAATAAGACTCTATCGCGCGCCTGCTCGTCCGCGCGTCAGCTCACGGCGCGCCGCACGCCAGCCACTGGGTGAGCTTCGCCCGGTCTTCGACCGACGGAATCGCTGCATCGGCAGGCGGCATCGACGTGCCAGTGCCCGCGTAGGCCAGACCCGCACGCGCATTCGTTCGAACGAGCGCGACGGTCTCGAGCCGCAGGTTCTTTTCCTGCAAAGCGGGGCCGTGGCACCGCACGCAATAGACGGACATGAAGCCGGCGCCGAAGTTGTCGTAGGTGAGTGCGGTGCCCGCGTCGGGACAAACTGCCGCACTGCCTGCCGCGCCGCAACCGGCGAGGAGGCCGGAAATCAGAATGATGCAACGACGAAGAGTCATGCGCCTCTGTGCTGCGAGGCCGGTGCCATGTTGTGAAACCGGTAGAGGTCGGCGTCCGGGTCAGGCTGCCCGGTGATGATTCCGCGAATCACCTGGGCGGCGATCGTCGAGAAGGTGAAGCCGTTGCCGCCGTAGCCGAGCACCGCGAGGATCCGGTCGTGGCGGGGAAGCGCTCCGATGCGTGGAGTCCCGGTAGGCGTCGTGCCGAACGTCCCCGTCCACCGAAACGCTGCGCGCGGATCCGCGTGAGGCAGCATCGCGCGCAGCTTTCCTTCGAGGTACCTCGTCTTCTTCTCGAGCAGCGCATCGCGCAGGTCTTCATCTTCGAAGTCCTCGTCGCCACCCCCGCAGATGATGCGGCCGTCGGCTGTGGTGCGCAGGTAGAGGTAAGGATCCGACGCTTCCCAGATCAGACACTCGCCCGGCCACAGCGCGCGCTTCTGCGGTTTCGTCGCGATCGCATAAGTCGAGACCAGCCGGTGGTCGCGCTTCGAGACGGCAAAGGGAAGCTCGTAGCCGGTGGCGTAGACCGCGTAGCGCGCGTGAATCGTGTCGCCGTGTTTCGTCGTCGCCACCACCCCGCGGCCCGTCTCGTCGAGCTCGGCGATCTCCAGTGGAGCCACCAGCTGCGCCCCACGCCCCATCGCCGCATTCAAGATGCCCGCTGTCAGCTCGACGGGATTCGCCGAACAGTTGCCACCGCCCAGCAGCGCCGCCGATCGATCGAAGCCGAAGAACGCCTTTACTTGATCGCGCGACAACAGCTGCGACTCGAGCCCTGCCCGGCGCCGCGCTTCGTTTTCTTTCGCGAGCGCTTTCGCATCGAGCACATCGCCGGCGAGATACAGCGACTCGCGATCGACCAGGTCACACCCGATGCCGAGGTGATGAACGCGTTCGGCCAGCGCGCGCACGGCGAGCTTCGACCGTTGGTAGTGCCGCTGTGCGTCTTCGAGGCCGACCTTTTCCGCAAGGTGGGTCAGCGGAACGTCGATGTCGGATTGCAGCAGCGCGGTGCTCGCGGACGACGAGCCTCGAATCGGCCCGCGGCGATCGACGATCAAGACAGAAAATCCCGCTTCGCTGAGCAGGTCGGCGACCAGGGCGCCGCTGACACCGGCTCCGATCACGAGGACATCGAGGTTCTTCTTCGAGCGCGAAGGCCCCCGGGCAACGGGCGGCTTTCTCGTCTGACTCCAGACCGGCGTCCCGGTGAGGAGGATCTTTTTTCGAACGACGGTCATGGTGACCGACGTCTGCCCTTCAAGCGGCGGTTTGTCAGTAGGAGTTGTTGAGGCCGGTGTTCGCCATCGTCTTCCGGTTCAGCGAATTGTTGGCGACGGCGGTGGCGCTGTTGGCCTGGGACACCGATTCGTTGCCGGCCATCGAGTCCGCCGCCATCGCGTACAGCCGGCGAACGTTGTCCCCGTACAGGGTGATGATCCCGATCGACGCGATCGCGATCAGCGAGACGATGATGATGTACTCGGTCATGCCCTGGCCCCCAGCGCGATATCGAAGTTGTACGCCTGGCACGACCGGATCACGTCGTCACAGGCGAGCCCGCCCGCGAAGTCCGAGCAGAACGCCGGGGCGCCGGAACCGCCACCGGCCCCACCGCTGCCGCCGCCCGTGCCGCTGCCACCGCCCGTGCCGCTGCCACCGCCCGTAACGCTTCCGCCTCCGGTGCCGCCACTCGAGCTTCCACACAAGGGGGCCACCGCGGCAACGAGTCCGAGACAGAAGACCGGGGCCAGGGCCTGCAAAAGGGTCGAGCGCATGGGCGCGCTCAGCTCATGCTCGACGTTGAAAAGACAAACTTCTCGCGCACCACCCAGACGCCGGCGGCGAGCATCAGCGCGGCCCCGACCGCTCCCAATGGGCCAAGGGGTTGGTGAAGCCAGACGATGCCGACGATCGCGGCGACGACAGGCTCGACGTAGGTCAGGACGCCTGCGAGGTGCGCGGCGACGGTGCGAAGCCCCACGTTGAAGAGCATCACCGCGACCAGGCCGCAAAACAGCGCGCCGACGATCATCCACGCGAGGCCACCATCGATGCGCGTTGGGAAGGCTTCCGACCCAAAGAACAGCACCACGACCGCGAGAGAAATGGGCGCATGCAGCGCGGTGACGGCCAGTGGCGAGTACGCGGTTGCCGCGCGCTTGCTGTAGATGACGATGCCCGCGTAGCAGACGGCGCTGAACGCGCCCCACGCGGCGGTGGCCCAGGTCGTGTCGCCCTGCCCCGGCCCGACGACCAGCGCGAGGCCGCCGAGGATCACGGGCGACGCCAGCAGCGCGCGCCGCGAGAACGGCTCTCTCAACACCAGAGGAGCCACCAGCGCCACCATCACCGGCGTCAGGTAGTGGGTGAGCACTGCGACGACGACCGGGCCTTTTTCCAGCGCCGTGAAGTAGGCGATCGCGTTGCCGGCATCGAGCACGCCGACTGCGACCACGGCGAACGTCGCTTGGCGGTCGGCAAGCGCGCGACGCGAGAGCACAAAAGGTGCCGGCAGCATCATCACTGCGAACACCACCAACGCCGATTGGTGGCCCGCGAGGCCCGAGCTCGAGAGAAAGATCGGCCAGAGCCCCCAAAGCACCGCCGCCAGGGCGACCATCCACATGGACGCGGGGAGTCTCGCAAACGTGGGCGGGCCACAACTGAACGTGTTTTCAGTAAGGTGAGGGCCATGAAGCCCCAGCCCATCGCGAACCCGCCGAACCCCTGGGCCACCACCTCGGTGCAGTACCTGGATGAGGTGCCGACCGCCAAGGTCGAGGTCTACGAAGATCACACGCGAGAGATCCTCGCCCACAACGACAGCCCCGACCTCGGCTTCAGCTTCAGCGTGAATCCGTACCGCGGGTGCAACCATGCGTGCGCGTACTGCTTCGCGCGGCCGACCCACGAGTACCTGAGCTTCGGAGCCGGCACCGACTTCGACACCAAGATCATGGCGAAGATGCAGGCGCCCCAACTGCTGCGCGCGGCGTTCGAACGTCCGTCGTGGAAAGGCGAGCTCGTCATGTTTTCGGGAGTGACCGATTGCTTTCAGCCCCTCGAAGCTTCCCTGCGGCTCACGCGCGGGTGCCTCGAGGTCTGCGCCGAGTACAAAAACCCGGTGTCGATCATCACCAAGGGCGCGCTGATCGAACGCGATCTCGACCTGCTGGTGCAGCTGACGAAAGAAGCGGCGTGCCACGTGGCGATCAGCATTCCGATCTGGGATCCGCAGATGGCGCGGGCGATCGAGCCGGGAGTGCCGACTCCACAGCGGCGGATGCAGGTGGTGAAGAAGCTGGCCGACGCGGGCGTGCACGTCGGGGTGATGGTGGCGCCGATCATCCCCGGGGTCAGCGACGAAGGCATGGGCCTGGTGCTCGAGGCGGCCAAAGACGCGGGGGCGCAGTTCGCGGGCTATGTGCTGCTGCGGCTGCCATCGAGCGTGAAGACGGTGTTCGAAGAACGGATTCGCGCGGCGCTGCCGCTGCGAGCCGACAAGATTCTTCATCGCGTGCGCGAGACGCGCGGCGGAAAGCTGTACGACTCGCGGTGGGGCGTGCGCGGCCGCGGCGAAGGGCCGTACGCAGAGATGATCGCGCAGACGTTTGACGTCACTGTGCGGAGGCTCGGCCTGGTTCACCGGTTCGACCCGGATCCGCCGACGACCTTCCGCCGGCCGCCGAAGGTGGTGCCGCAGCTGTCGCTTTTTTAGCTGCACAGCAGAGGGCATGCGCGGCGGTTAGAAGATCGAATCCGTGCGCGCGAGCAACGCCTTCGCCCGGCCCTGCGCGACGAGGTTCTCGGCCTCGCCGCCCGCATCGGCGGCGACGACTTCGCTCAACAGGCGCGTGAACGTCGCGCGATCGCCGCGCTGCACGCACAACATCTCGGCCCACGTCACCTTGTTGCCGAGGTACGCGCCGCCCAGCTGCTGCGCTTTCGAGAACGCCGCTTCGCTTGCTTCCCACGTGCCGCCCGCGCGACCTTCGGTGAGGGCCTCGAGCATTCCGCGAAAACGCGACGGGCCGCCGAAGTCATACGCAGCGTCCAGCGTTTCGATGCGCTGCATCACCGCTTGAATGTCTGCCTTGTACCGAAGCCGCGTGCCGAGGCCCTGCGCCGCTGACCACCGTTCGAGGTGCAGCGCGAACCAATACGCCGCCGGCACCGCAGACGCCGGAATCAAATCTGCCGCCATCCCTCCTTCCGCCTGCGCCGCCGCAAATTCCGGAGCCGCACGCTTCACCGCCTGCGTCGCCACGTCCAACCCCAGCCGTGTCTGCGAATCGCGCCGATCGAAGTCGCCTTCGTTCGCGTACACCTCGGCCAGCAGTGCGTGACCTTGCGCGAGCTTTGCCAGGGAATCCGGGCCCGCGAGTTCCCACGCGTCGATCGCCTTCGTCAGGCTGGCCTTGTCCGCCCGGTTCTTCCACGCCGCATCGCCCGCCGCGGCTGCAGCCTCGTCCGATGCGCCCTCGATCACCGGCTCGCGCCACGTCGCGTTGTACGTGGTGGCGCAACCCGTGAGCGCGAGAACGGCGACGAAGAGGAAGCGCATCCCTACTTGTCGGCGAGCAGGTCGGCCGCGGTCAAGTCCGGCGCCGCGCGACCCGTCTCGTACTGCAGCAGCCCGAGCTCGGCGTACATCGGCCGAATGCGTTCGCTGAGCAGCCCGATGCGCTTCAGGTTCGGAATCACGCGCTTGAACATCGTGCGGCGGAACATCGCCATCATCTCGCTGCCCAGCACCAGCTGATCCCACGCCATGCGGCTCATCTGGTGCGAGTAGTACTCGTCGTGGAACTCATGCGCGAAGAAGCGGTTGCGCAGAAACAAGCAGACCTCGAACGTCCAGTCTTCTCGCTCGCGGCGCTCTTTCTCGGAAAGCTGCTTCGTGTATTCCTGCAGCGCGAGCACGCCGTAGTGCACGTTGCGCGCTTCGTCGGTGATCACGTACGTCAACAGCTGCTTCAGCAACGGCTCGCGCGTCGTCTGCTGGAGCATGCCGAAGGCGCCCAGCGCGAGCCCTTCGATCATGATCTGCATCCCGAGGAACTTCATGTCCCAGCGGCTGTCCGTCATCAGCGCATCGATGACGACGTAGAGGTTGTCGTTGATGTCGTATTTCTTCTCGAGCTTCTTCGTCAGGTACGCGTGGAAGACTTCGACGTGGCGGCCTTCGTCCATCACCTGCGTGCTGCCGTACAGCTTCCCGTCCATCCACGGAATGGCTTCGGTGACCTGGCAAGCCGCGAACAGCGCCCCTTGCTCACCGTGAAGAAACTGCGAGAGGAACCACGCCGTCATCGCGCGCCGTTGGTGCGACTGCTCGCGCACGCTCAAGCGCTTCCACGACTGCAGCTTGCTGACCGGCAGGAACTCGGTGGGCAGCAGCGGCCGGGTCTCGTCGTCAGGGTCCACGCTGGTCGACCAGTCGAGATCCATCGATGCGTTCCACTGGCCGACCTTCGCCGCTTCGTACAGCCGGGCGAGCTCGGTGTGATCGCGCAGGTAGTGCCAGTCGAAGTGCGCGTCGTGCCGTACGGGCATCACGGTCGACCTTTCGTGCTTGCCGCGTTGCTGAATGAGACCGCGGTACGCCGGGCCGAGCAGCGACTTGAGGACGGTGAGGTTGCCGCTCTTGCTGGCGTCCTTCATCAACGGGACGGTGTCGAGCAGGGTTCCAATGCTGGGGATGATCATCGTTGCAGCTCCTTGGGGACGTGCAGCAGCGCTTCGAAGAGTTGGGCGACGTTGGGAGGCCGCGACGACTCGGTCATCAGCCCGTACGCCATGAAGGTCCAGAAGGTGTCGGCGATCTGTTCGGGGGTGCGGCCCGAGTCGGGGCGGTACCAGGTCGCGACCCAGTTCAACGCGCCGAAACCGAACTCGCGCACGGCCTCGAGGTCGATCACCGGGCGCGCACGGCCGGTGCCAGCGGCTTCGAACAACATCCCGTCCCAGAACGACTGGTACTTGCTGCGCTCACGCTCGACGCCGTCGCGGGCGCCGATCGGCAGCGATCGCCAGTCGAACAGCAACACGAACAGCGCGTCTTCCCCTGTCAGCAGCGCCTTCAAGTGCGCCTGCATGCCGAGGCGGAGCCTTTCGATGGGGTCCGCCACACCGCTGATGGCGAGCTGCACCGCGTCGATCGCGCGCTCGATGCCCCGGCGCATCAGCGCGATCAGGATCTCGTCCTTGCTCGCATAGCGGTAGTGGAGGCTGCCGGGGAGCATCTGGGCTCCGCTGGCGATCTCGCGCACGGTGGTGGCCGAGAAGCCCTTCTCGCGAAAGAGCTTCCCGGCGGCGAGGAGGATCCTCGAATCGGCGGCGGCGGTCGTGTCTGCGTTGGCCATGCGGCCAACAACCTCTCAAACTCAAGCGGTAGGAGTCAAGCCCACCCTTGGTCGGCCAGCCAACTACCAGACATCGCAGCGCTCGGCGCCGGCCCTGACCATCTTCGTGCCCGCCTTGCACTCGAACGCCTTCTGGAAGGCGTCGATGTTCGACAAGGGTCCAACGACGCGCCAGTACGGGGGCGCGTGCGGATCCGTCGCCGCACGCAGGCGGGCGTTCTCGGGGCGCATCTTGGTGCACCACGACTGGGCGAAGCCGAGGAAGAACTGCTGGCTCTTGTCGAACCGGTACTTCGTCTCGTCGTCGGCCTTGCCGGTGCCCGCGCTGTACCAGTTGTTCATCGCGAGGTGCGCGAGCTTCAGGCCGCCGAGATCCGCGGTGTTCTCGCCCAGGGTGAGGTCGCCCTTCACCTTCACGTCGTCGATCGCCACGTAGGTGTCGTACTGCTTCTTCACGCACTCGGCCCGCGCGACGAACGCCTTCGCGCTGCCTTCCGACCACCAGTCTTTCAGGTTGCCATCGACGTCGAACTTGCGGCCCTCGTCATCGAAGCCGTGCGTGATCTCGTGGCCGACGACCATGCCCATCGAGCCGAAGTTCACCGCGTCCGTCGCCTCACGGTTGAAGAACGGCGGCTGCAGGATGCCGGCGGGGAACACAATCTCGTTCTTCTGTGGATCGTTGTAGGCGTTCACCGTCGACGCGCTCATCAGCCACTCGTTGCGGTCGACGGGCTTGCCGATTTTTTCCAGCTGGCGCTTCACCTCGAAGCGGTTCGCCACGATCGAGTTGTCGAAGAACGACGTGCGGCTCGTCTTGATGCTGCCGTAGTCGCGCCAGACGTCCGGGTAGCCAATCTTGTTGTTCTTCACCATGCGCTCGAGCTTCGCGAAGGCGGCCGGCTTGGTGGCGGCTTCCATCCACGTGATCGTCTCGAGGTTCTGTTTGATCGAGCCCTGCAGCGCCTCGACCATCGCGTTGGTGCGCTTCTTCCCTTCTTCCCCGAACGTGCGCCGCACGAACTCGCGGCCCAGCGCTTCACCGAGATCATTGTCGGTGAAGCCCACGCACTTCTTCCAGCGCGGGCGATCGGCCTTGGCGCCCGAGAAATTCTTGGCGGTGAACTCGAAGCTCGCGTCCTGCAGCTTCTTCGGCAGCGCGGGTACCGTCGACCGCACGATTACCCAGGTCAGGTACGCCTTCCACACGTCGGGCTTCACGTCCTTCGCCGCGTTCGACACCTCGACGAAGAATGGCACGTGGTTGACGTTGATCGCCGTCACGCCCTTCGCGCCCATCGCTTCGAAGTACGCGTCCCACGGGAAATTGGGCGCCTTCTCCTTCAGGCCTTTGCGGTCGACGCGGTTGAACTGGGTATTCGGGTCGCGGCGTTCGGTGCGCGTCTGCGAGGCCTTCGCAAGCCGCGTCTCGAGCGCCATGATCGCGGCTGCCGACTTCTTCGCCACGTCCGGCTTTTCGCCCGTCAGCGTGAGCATGTTCTCGACGTGCGCGACGTATGCCTCGCGAATGCCCTTCATCTTCTCGTCTTCCTGCACGTAGTAGTCGCGGTCGGGCAGCCCGAGGCCGCCCTGCTCGAGGCCCGCCACCACCTCGGCGGAGTTCTTCAAGTCCTGCTGGGCGCCCGCGCCGAACAGCGCGCTGATGCCCGAGGCGTGCAGCGAGCCGACAGCCTGGGCGAGCTCTTTCGCGTTCTTCGGGGCCGCGAGCTTCTTGCTGAAGGCCTGCAGCGCGGGCAGCGTGTTCTCCATCGCCGCTTCGTCGGTGCACGACGCGTAGTAGTCGCCCAGCGCCTGCGCGAACGGCGTGCCCTCGGGCAGCTTGCCGGCCGCGGCCTCTTCGAGAATGCCCTTGAGGATCTGCTCGTTGCGTTCGGCGATCGCGACGAAGCCGCGCGAGGTGATCGCCCGGTCGGCCGGGATCTCGACCGTCTTCATCCAGCTACCGCAGGCGTACTGGTAGAAATCACTGCACGGGTCGGCGGCGAGATCCATTGACGCCACATCGAGCCCCGGAGGCGGCGGCAGGTTCGCTTTCGGAACCGCGACCGGCGTGCCTTCCGTTGCAGCAGGGTCCGGCTTCTGTTCCGCCTGTTGGGTGGCGCAGGAGCCGGTGAAAACCAGAATCGAGCCAATCAGTAGGGAGCGCATAGGGCGCGCACCCTACTTCCTGCCCTTCCCTACTTCCCCAGCATTCCGTTCTTCAGATCGTCATCGACCGGGGTCTTGCCCAGCCAGACGCTGAACAGCGCATCGGCGAAGTCCTTGCCTTCGACCGTCGCTTCCGCGCCCGCGCCGCCCTTGATCGTCGTGCCCTTGCCGGGGACGTAGGTGAGCTTGAGGCTCTGGCCTTCTTTGAGATCGGGGACGACGGCGACGAACTTCGCGAGGCGGTCTTTGAGCACCCCCATCTTGTCGCCATTGTTCTTCTCAAAGCCCGCCTGAATGGCCTCGACGATCTTGCCCTTCTCGAGATCGCGCATCATGTACATCTCGACCTGGCGCGTCTGATCCTTGCTCAAGATGACCGACGGATCCTGCGTCGTCTCTTCGAGGTACAGGCCCGCGACGTACACCTTGAAGATCGCCTTCGTGCGAAGCCCCATGCCGTTGAGCTTCAACGTCTTGCCGCCGACGTCGAGGGTGTCGGGCATCTTCACGCCCTTCAGTTCTTTGGCGAAAGCCGGAAACGCGAACAGCATCGAGACCAACAGCGCACGTCGCAACATGGGTGACCCCTGGGGTGATGAAGCGGTTAGCCGTTCGCCGCTGCGAACGTTTTCATGAACGACACGAGGCTGCCGATGTCCGACTCGGACACGGCGTTGTAGGCAG
>JAYUXE010000583.1:0-21180 GCA_043753165.1 Archangiaceae bacterium
ACCCGCGCAATCAGCTCGCGGGCCGAGAAGGGCTTCACCAGGTAGTCGTCTGCGCCGCTCCGCAAACCTTCGACGGTCGGCTCGTCGCCGGCCCGGGCAGACAGCAGGATGATGGGAATTGCGCGCGTGCGCGCGTCGGCGCGCAGCTCTCGAACGAGCCCGAACCCGTCCAGCCCGGGCATCATCACGTCAGACAGGACGAGGTCGGGCATCTGCGCGCGCACCCGCTCGAGCGCCTCGATTCCATTCGTCGCCATTTCGACGTTGGGAAATATTTCCCTCAGCAGCCCCGCGACGTAACCGCGCAAATCGAGGTTGTCGTCGACCAGCAGGATTCGCGACGGCAGGAGCTCCGCAGGCACCTCGGGCCGCGGCCCATCGGCGGCGTCGGCGCCCGCTCGGGCCATGGTGGAATTCGAAGACCAACGCTGGGCCTCTTCGAGGAATGGGGCCGCTCCGGCCGCCGACGTTCGAGGCCGCGACGAGCGCTCGATGCGTTCTTTTGGAAGGTGGGTCACGCCGCGCGGCAACCGCACCGTGAAGGTCGTGCCCTCGCCCAGCGTGCTCTTCACTGCGACGGTGCCGCCGTGAAGCTTCACCAACTCTTGAACCAACGCGAGGCCAATGCCCGTGCCTTCGTAGCTGCGTCCTTCCGTCGCACGAACGCGATAGAAGCGCTCGAACAGCCGGGGGAGCTCGTCCGCGGGAATTCCTACCCCCGTGTCTTGAACCGTGAGAACCGCCTCTTCGTCTTGCCACTGCAGCCCGACGCGGATCTCGCCCTGGTGCGTGTACTTCAACGCGTTCGAGAGAAGGTTCAGCACGATCTTCTCCCACATCTCTGGGTCGACGTAGATGGCTTCGGGCAGGGCTTCGCAAGCCACGATGAATCTCAGTTCCGCCCCCTGCACCGTCGATTCGAAGGTACTGGCGAGGTTTCGCGTGAAGGCCGAAAGGTCCGTCGGCACATAGGTCGCCTGTGCCCGCCCCGCTTCCATTCGGGAAAAATCGAGCAGGGTGTTGACCATCTTGTAGAGCCGCAGGGCATTGCGGCGAACGAGCTCGAGCTTCTCGCCTTCCAGTGACTTCTGGGTCCGGGCGAGGGCGTCTTCGATGGGTCCGAGAATGAGCATCAGCGGGGTGCGGAACTCGTGGCTCACATTGCTGAAGAAGGCAGTCTTCGCCTGGTCCAGCTGGGCAAGCTCTTCAGCCCGCTTCTTTTCGTGCTCGAACGCGCGCGCGCTCGAGATGCTCGCCGTGAGCTGCCGCGCCAGCAGCTGCAGAAAACCCCGGTACTCGTCGTCCAACGCCAACAGCGGGCTGAGACCCGCCACCAACACCGCCGTGGTTTCTTTGCCCGAGCCGATTGGCACGGGAAGAACGAGGGCGCGGGTCGCAGGCTCGGGCCAGGGTCCGCCAGGCAGTTTGCCGAGCTTCGCGTCGAGCCCTTCGACCAACGTCTCGTGCCCAGAACGTGCGACGGCTTCCAGCGGCCAGGGCGAGCGGTCGCCTGGCGCGATCGAACCCGGCGCGGCAGGTGCTTCACGGGTGAGTCCGGCGCAGCTCACCAGCTGGGCCTTGTCGCCGTCGACGAGATAGAGCAACGCGAAGGGCAGATCGTTTCCTGCCTGCGCGAGCACGCCTTCGAGCGATCGATGAATCTCGTCGACCTTCTTGCTGAGAGACGCGCGAATCGACAGCTCGCGAAGGATCGCCAGCCGGCGGTCGCCCACGACCTGGCGGGTGGTCTCGCTCGCGATCGCGAACAGGCCCGCGATTTCGCCGTCTTCACCGATGGTCGGGTTGTAGGACCAGGTGAAGTAGGCCTCTTCTCGCAACCCGCCGGGCCGGCGCTCGAAGTTCACGTTGCCGTTCTGGATGAACAGCGGCTCTCCCGTGTCGAGAACGCGCTGCATCAACGGGCCGAGCAGCGCCCATTCTTCGACCAGCGCCTCGTGGGCGCGCGCACCCAACGTCCCGGGGTGCTTGGCACCCAGAATCGGACGAAACGCGTCGTTGTAGAGCATGCGCTTTTCGGGGCCCCAGAAGAGAATGATGGGGTACGGCGACCTGAGCATCGTGCTGACCGAGGTGCGAAGGGACTGGGGCCAGTCTTCCACCCGGCCCAGTGAATTCTGCGACCAGTCGACCGAACGGATCAGCGCCCCCATCTCGCCACCGGCCTGAATGAAGTTCTCTTCGATGCCCGTTCGGGCAGGCGGCGGCGACGCGACGGCCGAAGCGGTGTGCTCGCGCGGAAGTGTGAACCAGAAGGTGCTGCCGGCGCCGGGCACGCTGTCCACCTCGATTCGGCCGCCATGGCTTTCGACGATGCCCCGGGCGATCGACAGGCCGAGGCCGTGCCCATCGCGGTTCTTCGTCGCGCCGTGCCAGAAGCGGTCGAAGATTTGCGGTCGCGCGTCAGCGGGAATTCCAACGCCTGTGTCTGACACGCTGAAGCGAATGTCGCCCGTGCCCGGATTCGCCTCAGCGCCGATGCGAACGCGGCCCCCTGAAGGCGTGAACTTGATTGCGTTCGAGACCAGATTTCCGAGCGCCTGAAGAATTCGTTCTTTGTCGCATTCCACCGAAAGCTGAGCTTCCACTTCGCTGGTGAGCTGCACTCCCTTCTCGTGGGCGCGAGGCTCGAACAATTCCTGGCAGTCGCGAACGAGCTCGTCTGCCGTATGTGGCCGCGCCTCGATTGAAAGGGTTCCGGCGTCGATGCTCGCCAGGTCCAGAAGGTCGCCGATCAGCCGGTTCATCCGGTCGACTGAGCGCTGAATGGCGGCGGTCTGTTTGAGAACGGCGACCTTCGATTCGCCTTCTGCGGAAATCCGCTCGAGACGTTCGGCCGACGTGCGAATGACGGCCAGCGGCGACCGCAAGTCGTGACTGACGACGGCCAACGTTTCCTCGCGCGACTTCGTGGCCCGCCGTGACTCTTCGAGAAGACGCCTGGCATCTTCTCCGTGCGTGCGCTCGGTTCGAATCGCCGCCTGGCGAAGCTCCGACACCGTCAGCAGAGAGTCGACGCGCGCGATGAGCTCTTTGGCTGAGAACGGCTTGACGAGGTACCCATCGGCCCCGCTGGTGAGCCCCTCGATGGTGGCTTCTTCCCCAGCGCGTGCAGACAGCAACAGCACGGGAATCGAACGGGTGCGTTCATCGGCGCGCAGGGCCCGAACCAACTGCAGGCCGCCAAGGCCCGGCATCATCACGTCCGAAAGAATGAGGTCCGGGGGGTTCGCCTGCGCAGCGGCAAGGGCCGGCGCGCCGTCGCTGACGGTTTCCACTTTCCAATGCGCAGACAGCAGCCGCCCGAGGTACGTGCGCATGTCGGCATTGTCGTCGGCCACGAGAATGCGGGCTTTCGAACGCGTCGCTGAAGGCGCCGCGTCGGGCGTTTCGACCTCATTCCACTGCGAAACTTCGGCGAGAAACGAGCCCGGCCCGATGCCGGTGGCCGTGAGCGTTCGGGCAACCCCGACCTGCTCTTTGGGCAGGTGCGCAACCCCCGTCGGAAGACGCACCGAGAACGTCGAGCCTTTTCCGACCGCGCTCGTGACGGTCACCGTGCCGCCGTGCAGCCCGGCCAGTTCCTGCACCAGGGCCAGGCCGATTCCAGAGCCCTCGTGGCTTCTTCCTCGCGCGCCCTCGACCCGGTGGAAGCGCTTGAAGACGAGGCTCTGTTCTTCGTCCGGGATGCCAGTGCCCGTGTCCCGCACCGACAGCTCTACCTGCGCCCCCAGCCACTTCAGTGCGATGCAGACTTCGCCCTTGAAGGTGAACTTGAGGGCGTTCGAGAGCAGGTTGAGCACCACTTTTTCCCACATCGCCGGGTCGACGTAGACAGCTTCGGGCAGCGGCGGACAATCGACGACGAGCTTCAGACCCGCGGCGGTCATTGCCGAATCGAAGCTGCTCGCGAGGTCGATGGTGAAGGCAGCAAGGTCCGTCGGGACGAAAGATGCCTGGGCCCGGCCAGTTTCGATGCGCGCGAAGTCGAGCAGCGTGTTGACGAGCTTCTGCAGGCGAAGCCCGTTGCGGCGCGCCATTTCCTGCCGTTCACGCTGCCGCGCGGACAGCGGTTCTTCCTCATCTGCCAGCCCGTCTTCGATGGGGCCCAGCATCAGCGTCAGCGGCGTGCGAAATTCGTGGCTGACGTTGATGAAGAAGGCGGTCTTGGCCCGGTCGATTTCAGCCAGAGCCTCTGCCAGCTGCTTCTCTTCTTCGTAGCCGCGGGCGTTGCCGATGGTGGTTGAAATGTGGTCCGCGACCAACGCGAGAAAGCCGCGGTAGTCGTCGTCCAGGGCGCGCCTTGCGCTGAGGCCAGCGACGAGGAAGCCGTAGGGCTGCTCGGCGCCCGCACGGGAAATCGGCAACACGAGGGCCGAGTGCGGCGCGTCCGGCCAGGGGCCTGCGGGCAGGTCACCGAATCGGGCGCGCGCATTCGAGACGAGCTCCGGGCCCGGCGTTTCCGGCACGGGGGTCAGGTGTTGCGCGGCCGCAGTGCTCGCCCCCGCTGTCCACCCCGACGTTGCCACCAGCGCCGCAGGCTCGAGTGCCTCACCCGACCGGTAGAGCAGCGCGAAGGGAAGGTCGAACGCGTTGCCCTCGAGCGCGCGGGCGGCTTCTTTCCACGCGTCATCTTCTCGTTTGACCACGCCCGAACGTGCGGCCAGGTCTCTCAACGTGCGCAGCCGGCGTTCGCTGAGCACCCGGGCAGTGGTTTCGGTGACGGTGACGAGGATCCCGCCAACCGAGCCGCTCTCGTCTCGAATCGGGCTGTACGAAAAGGTGAAGTAGCACTCTTCGAGGTAGCCATGACGGTCGAGCGGCAACATCCAGTTTTCCGAGCCGACCGCCGTCCCCTTCCGAACGCCCTCGAACATCGGGCCGATGATTTGCCAGCTCTCGGCGAAGGTCGTCTGGGCGCCGAGGCCCATCGCGGCCGGGTGCTTGGTCGAGCCGAGAACCGGTCGATAGCCGTCGTTGTAGAACTGAACGAACTTCGGCCCCCACGCGATGTACATCGGGAACCGCGACTCGAGCAGGATGCTGACGGCGGTGCGCAAAGACTGGGGCCACGTCTCGGGCGAACCCACGGGGGTCTTCGCCCAGTCCGTCGAACGCATGAGCGCGCCCGTTTCGCCACCCCCCCGAAGAATGTCATCGGGTGCGAGGGAGTCTGCCGGGCGATCTTTTTTTTCGCGTGGGCCCATGTTCTTTGCTGGTCTCGTCGGAGGTGGAGAGGGGCGGCGTAGCTTACTGAAACTGCGGCGTCAGCAACCCGCGCGAAATCAACGACGCGATGTGCGGCTTGTCGTGCCCGGGGACGACCACCAGCGCCTTCTCGGCCTCGGCGACGCGGTGAATCTCTTTCACCTGCAGCAGCACGCCGTCGCGATCTTCCCCCATGATCATCGTGACGACCCGCGCGCGCGTCCGAACTTCATTCACGTTGCGCATGTGCCAGGCGACATCGCCCAGGAACAGGTACTCGGTGCCATCGGCGCGCTCCACGTAGATGAGCTGGCTGCCCGGCGTGTGCCCCGCGGCCTTGATCAGCACCACGCCCGGCGCGATCGCTTTCGACCCTTCGTATTCCAGCGGCGCGTAGCCCTTCAGCGCGTCTGCGGGGAACACCAATGGATCCATCTTCTTCGGAACCGACAGCTGTTCCTTCGTCAGCTTCACGCGCGGCATGATCGCCGCGAGGTCCGGGTGCGTCGCGATGCCGCCGATGTGATCGTAGTGCTCGTGCGTGATGACAATCGGATCTGCGATCGACATCGCCTTCGTCATGCGCGCGAACCCTTCGACGTTGAAGCCCACCGCCGACGTCTCGTCTGCCGTCTTCTTGTCCATGCCGGTGTCGATCATCGCCACGTGGTCCGCGTACACGAGCTGGTAGGCGTAAAACGTCAGCGTCGCGTCGCCCCACCCCGAGCCCGCGATGACTCCCGTCGACGGCGCCGTCATCGACGCCACTTCTTCGACCCGAATCGCCGACGGCTTCTCGCCCGGAAGCGAATCCGCCAGCACCCGAAGCTGCGCCAGGTCGATGCGGAACTCGCCCGTGTCCGGAACGCTGCTCTCGGTGAACAACCAGAAGTACGCCGGAATCGTCGCCACCGCCAACACGCCCAACACCATCAGCGCTTTGCGTTTCTTGCTCATGCGCGGTGTTTATCGCGCGCGTCCGCGTTGTCACCCGCCGCGGACACACGCTCTGCCCGCTGCGCGCAATCGATCTGCCCTCTGCGGTATGCCCGCTTCCGATGGTCACTTCCTTCGCCCTCCTTTTTCTTGCAGCGGCCCCCGAGGTCGCCGTGCTCTCGACTGGCGCCGAAGCCGAATTCACCGAGCTTCGGTTTCAGCCCCTGGGCGATTCCCGCGTGGCCCCGCCCGTCGCGCGACTTGCGCATGTCGCCCGCGAGTCCGTGCTCGGTTCGCTGATTCCCAACTCGCGCCGCGTCGTCGTCACCGCCGTCACCGAGCCGCGCAAAGACCTGTCGTTTGCCTCGAGCCTCTTTCTCCTCGAGCCCAACAAGCCCGCGCGCGTGCTCTGCGATCGCGTCGCCCTCGGCAACCGCCCGCTGGTCACCATCGACGGCCGCGTCTTCATTCAGCGCGGCAAGCCCGGCGAGAATCGCGTCGACGCGCTCAGCATCGACGAAGTCGACGTTCGCACCGGCCGCACCCGCGAAGTCCTCGCCTTCACCGGTTACACCGCCTTTCTCGCCGGCAGCATCGGCCGCGAGCTGCTGGTCTACCGAATCGGAACGAACGGGGCCGACCTCGTCGCCGTCCATGCCGATGCCCTGGGCGTGCGCGTCCTCATCCCTTCCTTCGCCCCACTCGCGCGCGACTTCGCCGTCTCGGCCGATGGCAAGTCGCTGCTCTACACGCAAGGGGACCCCGTCACCGCGCGCTGGTTCGTCGAGAAGCTCGACCTGCAATCGCTGACGAGGTCGCGCCTCGCCGAAGGCCCCGACATCGCGCTGCTGCCCACGCCGCTTCCCGATGGCCGCGTCGCGTTCACGAAAGGCGAAGGGCTGGGCCTGCAGGACCTCGAAGGAAAGAGCGTCATCGAATCGCGGGGTCCCGGCTTCGAGCGCGTGCGCTTCTTCACGAAGTCCCGCAACGCCGTCGGGCTTCACGAAATCCCCGGCGAGTTTCCGCAGCCGCTCGGCGGCTTCGTCGCCGCACCCAATCAACGCCTCGACGTCGCCGGGCTCGTCGAATGAAGACCGCCATCGCCGCCGCGGTGCTCGTGTCGTCGACCGCTTTTGCGCAGTTCTGCCCGAGCTACACGCTGAGCAGCAGCAGCAACTCACTCGACTGCGGCATCGAAGCCGTGCCCGGCACCAACCCCACGGCCGCGCAGTGGCAGTCGATCTTCGCGCTCGTCTCGAACGGCCCTGCTGCCTGGGGCACCAACGGCCCCGCGGTGATGAACATCGGAGCCGGCTGCGGCAAGCCGATGCCGACGCAGAACGTGCCCGCGCGCTTTCCGTGCGAGCTGCTGAAAGCGATCGCGATGCAGGAGTCCAGCTGGAAGCAGTTCTGCGTGCCCACCACGCCCCCGGACCAGGTCGGGAAATCCTCGCGCACCCTCATCTCGTTCGACTGCGGCTACGGCATCGGCCAGGTGACCAGCGGCATGCACAAAGGTGAAGCGCCTGCGTTCGATCGCGCGCGTGTGGCCAGCGACCCCACGTACAATATGGCCGCGGGCACCCAGATTCTCGCGGCGAAGTGGAAGGCCACGCAGTGCGTCGGCGACAACCAGCCGCAGCTGATCGAAGACTGGTACACGGCGACGTGGGCGTACAACGGGCTCGCGTTCAGCAACAACCCGTCGAACCCGGCGTACAGCTCGACCCGCGGCATCTACAACCCCAGCGTCGGCGGCACGCGCCCGTATCAGGAAAAAGTCTTCGGGTGGATGGAGCACCCGCCGACCCCGACGCACTGGAATGTCACCGCCGTCGCGTACCCGAACCCCGCCACGGTCGGCGGCGCCGGCTCACCCCCCGCGCTGGCCGAGCCCGCGTGCGGCACCCCCACCAACTGCACGTTGACCCGCGGCGTCCACGTCTCGTCGTGCTTCGGCTCGGACGCCGGCATCATTCCCGATGCGGGCACCGATGCGGGCACCGACGCGGGCACCGACGCGGGGACGGACGCCGGCACAGATGCAGGTGTGGATGCAGGAACGTCAACCGACGCGGGGATGACGACCGATGCCGGCGCCGAGCCCACCACGCTGCCGTACCTCAACGGAGAATCGCTGGGCCCCGTCGCCCACCTCGGCTGTCATTGCGCGGGCGGCACGTCGCTGTTTCCTCTCGTGGGCCTGCTGTGGCTCGCTGTGAAACGGCGCGCTCTGCGGCGTTGACTTGTGGGGCGTGGCCGCTAGGTTCCGCCGAAATTTGAAGCACCCAATCGAGGGGTTACACATGACGCGCGTGGCGGCACTGCTCGCTGCACTGCTGGTGGCCGCTCCGGCCCTGGCTGAGCAGTCGAAGTTCAATCTCACCATCGAACCTGCGGTCGGCTCTGGTCTCAACCGTTCCATCTTCGTCTCGGGTGGCTGGCTCAAGCTCGACACCACGTTGTTCGGTCTGGGGCCCATCGCTCCGTCGATCGAAGGGTTCGGCATCGGCGCGCAGAACACGACCTACCTCGACAGCGGCGCAGCGTACGGCGCCGGCATCGGCCTTCGTCTGCGGCTCTTCAACGACGAGCAGGGCTACCTGTTCAACCCCGGCTCGGACGCGAAGGGAAACATCTGGGGCAATCTCTGGCTCGACGCCCACTTCATCGGAGCGCACGGCAGCAACGGCGTCGGCTTCGACGCCAGCCTCGGCTACGAGTTCTCGCTCATCGATGGGCTGCAGGTGGGCCCCGAAGTGAAGTTCGTCTGGCTCGGCCGCCAGCAGATGCTCTTCGGCGCGCTCTCGTTCACCGTCGGTTTCCCCAACGAGACGCCGGCTGACTACGACCCCGACAACGACGGCATCAAAGGCGTCGCCGACAAGTGCCCGAACGAGCCTGAAGACGTCGACGGCTTCGAAGACGAAGACGGCTGCCCCGAGCTCGACAACGACAAGGACACGATTCTCGACACGAACGACAAGTGCCCGATGGTCGCCGAGGACCTGGACAAGTTCGAAGACACCGACGGCTGCCCCGAAGTCGACAACGACAAGGACGGCATTCTCGACGGCGCCGACAAGTGCCCGAACGAGGCCGAAGACAAAGACGGCTTCGAGGACACCGACGGTTGCCCCGACCTCGACAACGACAAAGACGGCATCGTCGACGCGAAGGACAGCTGCCCGAATGACCCGGAAGACAAAGACGGCTTCGAAGACGAAGACGGCTGCCCGGATCCCGACAACGACAAGGACGGCATCGTCGACGCCAAGGACAAGTGCCCGCTGGAACCCGAGACCTTCAACGGCGTCGACGATGAAGACGGCTGCCCCGAGAAGGAAACGAAGGTCTACGTGACGCGCGAGAAGATCGTCATCACCGAAAAAATCTTCTTCGAGTTCAACAAGGCCCGCATTCTTCCGAAGTCCGACGGGCTGCTCGACAACGTCGCCGACGTGCTCAACAAGTTCCCCCAGGTGAAGAAGATTCGCATCGAGGGACACACCGACGACGTCGGCACCGACCAGAAGAACCAGGTGCTTTCCGAAGCGCGCGCGAAGGCAGTGTTCGACGCGATGGTGAAGCGCAAGGTCGCCGCGACCCGCCTCGAGTCGAAGGGCTACGGCAAGACGATGCCGCTCGTGAAGGACACCACCGAGGAAGCGCGCGACATGAACCGCCGCGTCGAGTTCATCGTCGTCGAGATGACGCCCATCGTCGAAGAAGTCGCGAAGCCCGTTCAGTGAGGACGACGATGACGAAGAGCCTGCTGCTGGTTGCGTGCGTTGCCCTCGTCGGTTGTACCGGTTCTGGTTCGTCCGGCAGTGGCGGCGGCACCTTCACCGAGTTCTGCACCAACTACGCAGACGCGGTCGCGTCGCAAATCTCGACCTGCAGCGGCGGGCCGAAGGACTTGTGGGCGAAGGCGCTGGGCGAAGCGGTGCAATGCCAGGAGCTCGGCAACTCGGTCGATGCCGGCAGATCCGTCTATGACGCGGCGTCGGCGCAGGCGTGCATCACCTCGACCGCAGGCCTGAGCTGTACCTCGATTCTCAATTCGCCCAGCACGGCCGACTGCGTGAAGACGCTGAATGGCAGGGTTGCCACCGGTGGCACCTGTTACGGCAGCATCGACTGCGGCGACGGCAGCACCTGTGTCATCCCCAAGGGAAGCTGCAGCGGCACCTGCAAAGTTCAGATTGCCGCGGGCGCGGCGTGCGGCATCGCCGACGACTGCGTCAGCGGCTACTACTGCGCGAATAGTGTCTGCACGTTGAACCCGCCTCCGGGCATGGCCGACGTCGGCACCTCGTGCAGCGGTGGCATCAACTGCAAGACCGGGCTCGTCTGCGACCGCGTGACGAAGAACTGCGCGAAGGCCGTGAAGGAAGGTCAGGCGTGCACGTTCGGCCACGGCCTCTGCGAGAACTTCACCTCGTGCTCGGCGGCCGGCACCTGCGTCCGCGGGTCGATGGCAGGCGGGGCGTGCGGCACCACCCAGGCGGCCGACGGCGGCAGCGAGTACGAGTCGAGCAGCTGCATCGATTCGTGGTGCAAGACGACCGGCGTTACGCTCACCGGCACCTGCGCTGCGCCGCTCGCGCTCGAGGCCACGTGCACCAGCAGCTTCCAGTGCCAGTCGCGTGTCTGCACGGCGTCGAAGTGCACTGCGCGCTGCGCGATTCCGTAGCGGGTCAGTCGTTCGGTCGATCGGCCGTGTCGGCCAGCGCCGCGGCCTTCAGCTTCGTCTCGATCATCTTCTCGGGGTCGCCCTCTCGCGTCATCACCACCTCGAGAATCTCGGGCCGGGCAACCAGTGCAGGCGCCTCGCCCGTGAACGCCGCCGCACTGCGCAGCGCCGCTGCGAACTCGGCCGCCGTCGCGTAGCGACGTTCGGGTTTCATCGCGAGCCCCTTGTCGACCACTGCGCACAGCGGAACCGGAAGCGCCGGCGCCATCGCGTTCAGCGGCACCGCGCCGCCGAGCCGCACCTTCTGCATCAGCTCGGGCAGTGTCTCGCCTTCGAACGGCTTCTTCCCCGACAGCAGCTCGTAGACGATGACGGCGACCGCGTAGATGTCGGTGCGGCCGTCGACCTGCCGCGCGTCGAAGAACTGTTCCCACGCCATGTAGTTGGGCGTGCCCAGCGTCGCGCCCGCGAGGGTCATCGCCTTCGCGCCGTCGACCTTGCTGATGCCGAAGTCGAGCAGCTTCGCGAACTCGAACTCGCGGCCCAATGCATCGCGGCGCCGCACGACGAAGATGTTCGCCGGCTTCATGTCGCGGTGAACGATGCCCTTCTGGTGCGCCGTCGACAGGCCGTCGAGCACCTGCCCCAACAGCTGAATCACCCGCGACGGGTGCAGCGGTCTCTCGCGCTTCGCCAGCGTCTTCAAGTCATCGCCGTCGAGCAATTCCATCGCGATGAAGGCCGTGCCGTCTGGCGTCACCTCGGCGTCCGTCACCCGCACCGCGTGCTCATCACCGACCGCCGCCGCCGTTCGCGCCTCACGCAGGAAGCGCTCGAGCGTCGGCGGGTCGGACGCCAGCCCGTCTTTCAGCACCTTCAGCGCGACCTTCGAACCGGTGCGCACGTGGCAGGCCTGGTAGACAGAGCCGAACGCTCCGGCGCCCAGCAGCCGTTCGATGTCGTAGCGATCGATGCGTGTGCCACACCGGCCCGGCTCGGACATCGAGTCGCCGGTTCGCGGGCACACCGGCATCCCGGGGTGTTGGTCTCCGCAGTGTTGGCAGACGTCCGGCATCACCCGCCTACTTTTCGCCGACCATCTGCTCGGGGCGCACCCATTCGTCGAACTGCTCGGGCGTCACCAGCCCGAGCTCGACCGCGACCTGCTTCAGCGTCTTGCCCTGCTTGTGCGCGGTCTTCGCAATCTTCGCGGCGTTGTCGTAGCCGATGTGCGGATTCAGCGCGGTGACGAGCATCAGGCTCTTCTCGAGGTTCTCCTGGATGCGCGGAAGGTTCGGCTCGATGCCGGCCACGCAGTGCTCCGTGAAGCTGTGCATGCCGTCGGCGAGCAGGCGGCACGACTGCAGGAAGTTGTGCACCATCAGCGGCTTGAAGACGTTGAGCTCGAAGTTGCCCGACGCGGCGCCGACGGTGATCGCCACGTCGTTGCCCATCACCTGCCCGCACAACATCGTCAATGCCTCACACTGCGTCGGGTTCACCTTGCCCGGCATGATGCTGCTGCCCGGCTCATTCTCCGGAATGATGATTTCGCCGAGGCCCGACCGCGGACCCGACGACAGCCACCGCACGTCATTCGCAATCTTGAACAGCGACGTCGCGAGGCCCTTGAGCGCGCCGTGCGCCTGGACGATGGCGTCGTTCGCCGCGAGCGCCTCGAACTTGTTGCCCGCCGTCACGAACGGCAACCCGGTGAGCGTCGCGATTTCCTGGGCCACCCGTTCGGCATACCCCTTCGGAGCGTTCAGCCCCGTCCCCACCGCCGTCCCCCCCAGCGCGAGCTCGTAGAGATGAGGAAGCGCCGCGTCGATGTGCTTCTGCGACTGCGCCAGCTGCGCGACGTAGCCCGAGAATTCCTGGCCCAGCGTCAGCGGCGTCGCGTCCTGCAGATGCGTGCGGCCGATTTTCACGATGTCCTTGAACGCCTTCGCCTTGGCGTCCAGCGCTTCGTGCAGCAGCTTCAGCGACGGCAGCACCGTGCGCACCACCGAGTCCGCCGCGGCGATCGACATCGCGGTCGGGAACACGTCGTTGCTCGACTGCCCCTTGTTCACGTCGTCATTCGGGTGGACCTTGCGGCTTTCCCCGCGCTCGCCGCCCATCAGCTCGGACGCGCGGTTCGCCAGCACCTCGTTGACGTTCATGTTGGTCTGCGTCCCGCTGCCCGTCTGCCAGACCGACAACGGGAACTCGCCCATCCACTTTCCGGCAAGCACCTCATCGGCCGCCTTCTCGATCGCCGCCGCCTTGTCTGCCGCCAACGACTTGTTCTCGGCGTTCACCCGCGCCGCCGCCTTCTTCGCCAGCACCAACGCGTCCAGCAGCGCGGGCGGCATCTTCTCGGTGCTGATGTGGAAGTGGTGAAGGCTGCGCTGCGTCTGCGCGCCCCACAGGTGGTCGGCGGGCACTTCGATGTTGCCGAAGGTGTCTTTCTCGATTCGGAACTTGGGGTCGGACATGGGCCGCAGATCTACCCATCTGTCGCGTGACAGTCACGGGACATGCGGGGTCGGCCCGACCTGCTTCCCGGGCGTCAAGGGCTGGCCGGGGGTTTGCTGTATGGAGCCTTCAATGAAGACCCCAATCCGCGCGCTCGCCGTCCTCGCCCTGCTGGCGTCCTGCATCCCCGCCACCTCCGGAGCGCCCTGCGTCACCGACAACAACTGTCCGACCGGGCAGATCTGTGAGGCGAGCCACTGCACGCCGGCATCGGGTTTGGGTGGAGGAGCCGGTGGCGGCTCGGGCAGGGACGCCGGAATGGGCGGTGGCGGTGGCGGTGGCGACGGCGGCGTCGTCATCATCGGCGAAGGCGGCGGCGACACCTGTGCCGACGGCAAGGACAACGACGGCGATCAGCTGGTCGACTGCAAGGACCCCGACTGTGCCGCGAAGACGTGCCGCGTGCCGGTGGGCGGCTGCGACAAGGCCGAGACCTGCGCGAACGAAGAATGTCCGGCCGACGAAAAGTCTGCGCCCGGCACCGTGTGTCGCGGTGCCGTCGACGGCGGCTGCGACGTCGCCGAGCTCTGCGACGGAACCACGACGGACTGCGGGCCCGATGTCGTCGCTGCCGCGAACACCGGCTGCCGTGCGGCCAACGGCCTCTGCGACATCGCCGAGTCGTGTGACGGCACCTCGCCCACCTGCTCCGTCGATGGATTTCAGCCGGTGACCCAGCAATGCGGCAACGCGAAGGGTGGCTGCGATGCGCCGGACTTCTGTTCGGGGACCAGCGCGGGTTGCAGCGATGCGTTCAAGCCGGCCACCGAGACCTGCCGCGTCTCGGGCGGTGCGTGCGACCCGGAAGAGAAGTGCAGCGGCTCAGAGGCCGACTGTCCCGCGAACGTGATTTCCGGAAGCGCCGTCGTCTGCCGCCCCGGCGTGGGGCTCTGCGATACGGCCGAGACGTGCGACGGCGTGCGGCTCGACTGCCCGCCCGATGGCTTCCTGGGCCAGGGGATGAAGTGCCGCGCTGCGGCTGCGGGTGGCTGCGATGTGGAAGAGACGTGTCCCGGCAACGGGCCCGCGTGTCCGGCCGACGCGTTTCTTTCTGGCACCGTGTGCCGCGGCGCGAACGGAGCCTGCGACGTCGCCGAGTCGTGCCCGGGTGGAACTGCCGCGTGCCCGGTCGATGGGTTCGCGTCGGGCGCAACGGTGTGCCGCGCATCCGCCGGAGCGTGCGACGCGGTCGAGCGCTGCAACGGCGCCGCGACGTGCCCCGGCGACGTGTCCAGCTGCGGAGCCACCGAGTACTGCAGCGGCACCAGCTGCGTGACGAAGAAGACGCTGGGCGCCGCGTGCAGCACGAACGCGGAGTGTGGCTCGACGTTCTGCGCGGGCAACCGCTGCTGCAACGCTCCATGTGATGGCGCCTGCGAGCAGTGCGGGGCGACAGGCGCGTGCGGCTTCAAGCCTTCGACGTCGGTGTGCCGCGCGTCGGCGGGTGATTGCGACACGGCCGAGAGCTGCACGGGCAGCACGGCGACGTGTCCTGCCGATGGTTTCTCGCCTGCGACGACGTTGTGCCGCGGCTCGGCGGGCGCGTGCGATGTCGAAGAGAAATGCACGGGCACCACGGCGTCGTGTCCGACCAACACGTTGCTGGGCAGCTCGACGACATGCCGGCCGAGTGCCGGGCCGTGCGATGTGGCCGAGACGTGCAGCGGCGCGGCGGCGGCGTGTCCCGGCGATGTGCTCAGCGGCAGCAGCACGGTGTGCCGCGCCGCCGCGGGCGTCTGTGACAAGACGGAAGTGTGCAGCGGTTCTTCGGCCGCGTGTCCGGGCGATGGCTTCGTGGGTTCGATGACGCCGTGCGGACTGTCGAGCTGCGTGAATGGAAGCTTCACTCCGGCCCCGCAGTGCGTTGGCAGCTCGAACACGTGCCAGACGTTCGGCACCTCGAGCTGCAACGGCTTCCAGTGCAACTCGACGGGCGGCGCGTGCCTCAGCGCGTGCAGCCAGAACGCAGACTGTCTTTCGACGCACTACTGCCAGGGCGTCAACTGCGTCGCGAAGCTCGCCGACGGAGCGAACTGCGTGAACAGCACCGACTGCGTCAGCGGCAGCTGTTTGGCGGGCTACGCGGACACCGACAACGACGGCTACGGAAACGCCTCAGCCTCGGCGAGCTTCTGCGGAACGCTGCCGATTTCCCCTGTGCGCTACGTCACGAACGCGACGGACTGCTGCGACACCAACGCGGACGTTCGGCCGAACCAGACGACGTTCTTCGACGTGCCGGTGCCGGGCGCCTGCTCGAGCCGGGGTTTCGACTACGACTGCAGCGGCTCGCCGACGCACCAGTACCAGGTGAATGGTTGCTTCTTCGGCACGTGCGCAGGAGGCAACTGCACGGGTCGCGGCTGGAGCACGGGCAGCTATCCTGGCTGCGGAACCTTCGGGACCCTGCGCTCGTGCGGAACCATCACCCTGATTTGCACGAGCGGCAACGCCGTCATCTCGTGCAACAACATCACGACCGCGTCGACCCCGGATCGCTGCCGCTAGAACTTCACTGCGACCCCGGTCGGCGTCACCGTCAGCGCCGAGCTCGCGTCGCTGGACGAGCCGGACGAAGCGATGAAGAGGACGATGCTGGTGACGACCAGCGCCCCGCCGACGGCGCCCATCGCGACCGTCATCGTGCTGTTGAAGCTTCGCGACTGCTCGAGCTGATCCACGTTGCCGCCCGAGACGGGCGTGCAGATGCCGTTGGGGCAGAGGGTGCTGAGCTGGCTGTTCGCCGAGCCGGCCTGGGCGCCGAAGTAGGCGGCGGTCGCGACACCGACAACACCCACGGCGAGCGTGACGATGCCGGCCGTGCGCAACCCCTTGCCTCCTGACTTCGGAGCGGTGGAGATGACGACCGATTCCGGCGGCGCCGACTCGACCGGCGCGTCCGCTTTCGCCACCACGCCCGGACCCTGCAACGCCTCGACAGGAGGCAGCGGCTTTTCACCGGTGAGCATGAACGCGACGAAGCTGTCCCACGCGACGGGCGTCAACGCGCCGGCGTAGAGCTTCACGCGGCCTTCGACGCGCTCTTCGCCCGAGGCGCTCAAGGTGACGGCGGTGACGAAGCGTTCCTGGTCAGCCGGCTCTTCTTCGCGAATCGCATGCACGGTCTGAACGCCAAGCAGCGAGGTGAGGCGCGCGGCGATCGCGAGCCGGCCCTTGCGCGTGCCGTCGGTGCGAACGCAGACCTTGTCTGGAAACACCGAGCCGTCGAACGCCTTGTCGAGCTCGACGGACGCTGCGGCTTCATCGAGCTTCACGATGCGAGTGAGGCCGCGCTTGCCTTCGCTCCAGTCGACGTCGACGGCGTACGTGCCGTTGGCGGGAAGAAAGAGGGTCTGGGGCGACGGGCCAATTGGCTTCGTGTCGACGTATACGGTCTGACCCGCGGGCTTCGTCGACACCGACAGCGCGACGCGTGCGGATTTCTTCTCGGCCTTCGTGCGCAGCTTCGCGACGAAGTTGCGCGTCGCCGGAGGGAAGAGGTCCGCGTCCGGAGTGAACTTCGGATCCGTGCGCAGCAAGCGTTCGAACGTGGGCGTCGCAGCCACTTCGCCATTGGGTCCTTTGAGCTGCACGTGGCCGATCAACGACAGCGCCTTCACGTGGGCGGCGTAGCGCGCGGGCGATGGAGGCAGCCGCGCGATGTCATCGAGGACGCCCGTGAGCGCAGTGACGGCGCGCGCGGACTGGCCGCCTTCGAAGATGTCGGTGGTCGCCGCGGCGATGAGGCGTTCGACTTCGCCAGGGCTCGAGCGCGACGCGCCGCCCAGGCGAGCGATGGTGTCGGCTTCGCTCAGCAGCTCGGCGCCCAGCTTCGTCTCGAGCGCCTGCCGGTAACCCTTCGCGTGGTTGAGCACCGTGGGTTGATCGCACTTGTCGGTCGCAACGACGGCGACACTCGGAGCGGCCACTGCAATCATCGGCAACAAGGTCAGCGCGAGCGCGCTGCGAATCAGGATGTTGTTCATGCTCCCCTCCGCGTCATTCCCGAGTGAGAATTCGCATCAACCCCACTTGATCAGGGGCGACGGCGATTCGTCCAGTCGAAATGCGCCTCCCGTTGCGAGAGGCCACTTTCGCCCGAGAGAGACGGCGCGAACGCGCCAGTTGTCGCGGCCCACCCGCTGAGCGACGCTGACTGCGAATGAAGCGCGGGGGAATTTTTCTGTGTGCGTTGTTGCCCGCGATCGCCGCGGCGCAGAACGTGCGCGTGCGGGTGGCACCACTCGATGGGTCGGAGCCCTGCCGTGCGGATCGCGCGCTGGTCGTCCAGCTCGGGTCGATCGCAGGCATCGAGCTCACCGAGAAAAACTCCGACTTCGATGCGGTGCTCGAACGTGACGCCGCGAACTGGAAGGTGTCCCTGCGAAAAACAGACGGTGACATCGCGCTGCGGCGCTCGCTGTCGGCTGCGAAGGAATGCGCCGATGTCTCGTTCGCGGCCGCGCTGGTGATCGAGCGGTTCGTGCGTGCGCTGGATCTCAAGGTCGAGTTGCCGAACCTGCGATCGCGCGCCGACCGTGCGCACGAAATCAACGCCGGGGCACCCCGTCCAGATGGTGGCACCGTCGTCCGCACGGATACCGGCAACCTGCTGCCCGACCCAGCCGACCTGAAGGATGCGGGTGCCCCGTCAGCGCGGAACGCTGCTCGACCTGCCGTGACCAGCGCCGCAGCCGACGCCGGCAGTCGTACGATCGAACGAACCGCCGCCGCAGCCGACGCAGGCAGCGATGTGCTTGATCGAGCTGAGACGCGTGTAGACGCCGGAACCGCCTCGACCGATCGGCCGGATGGTGGCAGCCCCTCTGCGCGCGGAGAAGATGGCCCCGTCACAATCGACCGCACCGACGTCGCAGTCTCTGCCACCCGCCCGGACGCCGGCCCACCCGATGCCGTCGTTTCCGCGATCGGCCGAACCCGCGAACCACCAGCCCCCCCGAACGGGCCGCCCGCTGTTCGCACGCCGCCCATCTTCACGCGCGTCGAGCTCGCCGCAGGCGGTGGCATCTGGCTCAACGACCTCACCCTCGCCCGCCCCGCGTTCGACGCCTCGGTGGGCGTCTTCGTCTGGAAGCGGCTCCGCATCGCCGCCCAGTTCGCGCTCGCATCCACCGAATCCGTCGTCATCCCCGGGGACGGCACCACCCGCCGAGGCGACCTCACCACCCAACCCTTCCTCGCCGCGCTCGACGTCGGCGTCTGCTTCTTCCCCAACGTCTTCCGCGTCTGCGGCAGCGCCGTCGGAGGCACCCACTTCGAGTCCGCCACCGCCCGCGGCGCCTTCGTCTTCAATGACCAGACCCGCTGGCTCGCCCGCCCCACCTTCGGCCTCGACCTTCAGCTCGCCTGGCTGCCCGTGCGTGCCCTCGTCCTCTCGTTGTCCGGCGCCGCGCTCTACACCCCTGGCAACACCGTCTGGAGCGTCCAGGGCCTCGAGCCCGAGTTCGGGAAATCCTTTCCTCATTTCGAGGGGTTGCTTCGCGTCACCGTCGGCTTTGGCGCAGATCGCGGATGATTTGAACGTTTCCCCCCGCAGAGGACATTCACTTTCGCCCACCCATGTTCGCCGAGCTCGCCAACAGCACGCCTGACGCCGTTCCGGATGATTCGGACACGGTGGCGCTGTGCCGCGAGGGGAACACTTCAGCGTGGAAGCGGCTCTACGACGGGCACTTCGATTTCGCGTATCGGGCGGCGCATCGGCTGGGCGCTCCGACGGCGGAAGTCGAAGACGTCGTGCACGAGTCGTTCGAGATCGCGTTTCAGAAGCTCGGCCAGTTTACGCACGGCCTCTTCACCACGTGGCTCTATCGCATCGTCGCGAACGTCGTTTCGGCCCGCCTTCGCAAGCGCCGCGTTCGCGACTTCTTCCACGGCCTCTGGGCGACGCAACAGGAACCCGTCAGCGATTCGCTGGAGTCGACCGTCGCCGCGCGCCAGACGCTGGGTCAGGTCTCGGAAGTGATGCGCAAGCTCTCTGCCGAAAAGCGCGAAGTGTTCGCGCTGCACGAGCTCGAAGGGCTGACGCACGAAGAGATTGCGCAGCTCATCGGCTGCAAAGTGGAAACCGTTCGCTCGCGCCTGCACTACGCGCGCAAAGATTTCGAGAAGCTCGCCCGCAGCCGAGGGTTGTCGCCATGAATCAGCTCGACGCATTGAGAATCGCCAAAGAGGCGTCTGCCGAAGTTCCGGCCGGAGCCCGCGAACGCGTGTGGCGGAAGCTGGGCACGAGGCCGGCTCCGAATCGCGTCTGGATGCGCGGGCTCGCCTTCGCGGCCTGTACTGCCGCGGGCTTTGCCGTCGCCTCGTTTTTTCTCGCTGCGCCCGCGACGACCGTCTTCACCACCGCTGGGTCCACCGCGTCGTCACGAGGGACGCTGACCCGTTCGGCCGATGGCGTGCTGCATGTCGAAGAAGGGCGCGCGCGAATCGCCAGCTTCAGTGGCCCGGGCGTCACGGTCATCGCGGGCGCGCACCGCATCGAGGCCCAGGTTGCTGTGTTCGCGGTCGACGTCGCAGGCCAGTCGATCACCGTCGACGTGCGGGAAGGGAGCGTGCGGATCGATGGCGAGCGCGTCGATGCGGTGGCCTTGTGGCCCGGCAGCGGTCCCGCGCGCAGCCATACGGGAGACCTCACCCAGCCCCCGCCCACCAGCGAAGATCGCGCGTGGGCTTTGGCGGAAAAGGCGTCGCGCCAGGGCGACTACGCAGCGGCGATGAAACAGTACGAAGCGCTGGGGGGTGGCGGACTTCGCGCCGAAGCGGCGTTGCTGAAGAAGGGCGAGCTTCAACTGCGGCAGCTGAAGTCGCCGGCGAAGGCGCTTTCGACGTTCGATGAAGCGGTGCGGCGTTTCCCGGAAGGCAGCCTCACGCAGGAGCTCGCGCTGTCGTCGCTGGAAGCGAGCCTGGCCCTCGAGCACTGGGCGGACGCGCGGGCGCGGGCGGCGGAATTTCAGAAGCGCTTCCCAGAAAGCGAACGGCTGCTCGATGTTCGGTACGTCTCGGCGCTGGCGGCGTGGCAGCTGAAGGACCCGGCGACGACGTGCGCTGAGATTCGCGGGCTACAGACCTCGGCCTTCGACGGGGAACGCCGGACCACGCTCGAAAAACTCGCCGCGCAATGCACATTGTTTGAACGCTGATCGGCCCTCGGGTCATTCACACACGAAAGGCCGGTCAAACTTCAATGGGAGCAGGAATGAAAAGGTTGAAATTTCTGATGGGGACGCTGGTCGCGCTCGGAATGGTCGCCTGCGGCGGCACTGAGCTCGTCGGCTCGAAGTACATCACGACGAAAGATGTCAGCGCGGTGAAGGGTGGCGACGTCGAGCTCCTCGGGTCCGCGACGGATCTCGACGGCGCGAAGATCATCATCCCAGCCAACGCATTGAAGAACGACGTCACCATCACGCTCGAGCTCGGCATGACCGAAATCGTCCCGAAGGGCGCAGGCCCCGTCGCCATCTGGGGACCCGCCGGCACGAAGTTCGACAAGCCCGTCACGATGACGCTGCCGTACCGGCTCGAAGCCGGAAAAACGGAAGCGAACATCTCGGTGTTCGTAAAAGAGGCGACGGGCGAGACGTTCGTCATCAAGAACAGCGCGCTCAGGTTCGATGCGCTGAAGAAGCAGGTGACCTTCACGGTCTCCGGCTTCACGAGCTTCCAGCCCACGACGCAGCCCCCGGTTCAGTGCGCGGCCGATTCCGACTGCGCCTCGGGTGAACGTTGCGTCGCGGCGGTCTGCATCAAGGCCGACGGTGGAATGGGCACCGGCGGCG